>NZ_JBJQLG010000015.1:0-129643 GCF_046486495.1 Escherichia sp. WS3227_2 | reverse complement strand
AATCAAAAAAGAATAAAACTCAGTCTTGGGGGACTCAGTCCGGTAGAATACCGGACTGAGCATCAAAAAGCCGGTTAACTGAAACTGTCCAGGTTTTGGGGTTCAGTTCAGGCGCGTCTTATCCAGCCTACTCTTGCTTATCCGTTCTGCTTTTGCATCCACTCCACCACAAAATCAGCCAGCCCCTCAACATCATTAATATCCAGTAACGCGACATCAAGATTAAGCGGCACATCACTGGCTACAGCAATAACATGCCTGTCTATCACTAATTCTTCAGGTCGATGTCCGGCTCCATCGCGAAACAGCACAATCTTTGCGATCTCTTCATGCTTAAACCCTTCGACCAGAATCAAATCCAGCTTTGAGGTATCCATTCGACTTGCGAGAAAATGTAGATCCAGCTCTTCTTCGTCTGGTGTTTCCGTCATCAAGGCCCATCGTTGCTGGCTGGCAACGATGGTTTGTGCCGCGCCAGCCTTGCGCAGCTCATAGCTATCTTTGCCTGGCTTATCAACATCCATATCATGGTGCGTATGCTTAATCAGCCCTGGACGGATCCCTCTGGCGCATAATGCCGGGATCAGTTTTTTCAAAAGCGTAGTTTTTCCGGTACCACTCCACGCGGCAAAGGCGAGTAACGGTATCATCGTTTTTCCTGCCATCGGGCAAGCTCCTCTGGCGTATTCACGTTAACAAATGCATCTTTATGATCGCTGAAATCAACCGCATGCCCGCCAGCCAGACGCATAAATGCCATTACCCGGCGTTCTCCTGCTTGCAGATATTCCAGTAATAAAGGCTCAATTGCGCGGTTTACCAGAGCAATAGTCGGGTGATCGCGTTCACCGTCATGGACCCACACGACAGGCGCATCTTTGCGCTGATGATTAAGCCGGGCTGCTAAATCCTCGGGAATATAAGGAGTATCGCACGGACAAAACAAAAACCACTCGCCTGCTTCCTGCTGCATTACTGAAAGCATTCCTGCCAGAGGGCCTGGGTAATCCGCCAGTGAATCTTCAATCACTTTCAGACCGCTTGCCTGATAGATTTCCTGATGACGATTAGCATTAACCACGACGTGAGAGAGCTGCGTCATAAGCGTGTCAGCGACATGTTGCCATAATGGTTTGCCGTTTAATTCAAGCAATCCTTTATCTACGCCGCCCATTCGTCTGGCTTTACCGCCTGCCAGCACAACGCCTGTTATCGTCGTCATCAGATTCACCGATATCGCCTCTTTTATTGTGGGATTGACCCTGCTAACGTGTCTGTCTCAAGAGTAAGGAGCATTACTATGAAATGTAAACGTCTGAATGAAGTTATTGAACTCCTCCAGCCAGCCTGGCAAAAAGAGCCAGACCTTAACCTGCTGCAATTTTTGCAGAAACTGGCGAAAGAGTCAGGTTTTGACGGCGAACTGGCGGATTTGACGGATGACATTCTGATCTATCACCTGAAAATGCGTGATTCCGCGAAAGATGCGGTTATCCCGGGTTTGCAAAAAGATTATGAAGAAGATTTCAAAACGGCGCTGTTACGCGCTCGCGGCGTAATTAAAGAGTAAAAGCTTGTAAGCGGTGCCACCAAAATCATCGTGAAATGATATCCTTCATCATTCGTAATGTTTTCCGGATGATGGGATGAACAACAGCGCTTTTACTTTCCAGACACTACACCCGGATACCATCATGGATGCTCTGTTTGAGCATGGGATCCGGGTGGATTCCGGTCTTACCCCGCTTAACAGCTATGAAAACCGTGTCTATCAATTTCAGGACGAAGATCGTCGACGTTTTGTCGTCAAATTTTATCGCCCTGAACGTTGGACAGCCGATCAAATCCTCGAAGAACATCAATTTGCGTTGCAGCTGGTTAACGATGAAGTTCCGGTCGCAGCGCCTGTGGCCTTTAACGGTCAGACTTTATTGAATCATCAGGGATTTTATTTCGCTGTTTTTCCAAGCGTCGGTGGTCGCCAGTTCGAAGCTGATAATATCGATCAGATGGAAGCGGTTGGGCGTTATTTAGGGCGTATGCACCAGACGGGGCGCAAACAGCTTTTTATCCATCGCCCGACCATCGGTCTGAATGAATATCTCATTGAGCCACGCAAGCTGTTTGAGGACGCTACACTGATACCTTCCGGGTTGAAAGCGGCATTCCTGAAAGCGACAGATGAGCTGATCGCCGCCGTTACAGCACACTGGCGGGAAGATTTCACCGTTCTGCGGCTACATGGAGACTGCCACGCCGGGAATATTCTCTGGCGCGATGGTCCAATGTTTGTTGATCTGGATGATGCACGTAATGGTCCGGCTATTCAGGATTTGTGGATGTTGCTCAATGGCGATAAAGCCGAGCAGCGGATGCAACTGGAAACTATTATTGAAGCTTATGAAGAATTTAGCGAGTTCGACACCGCTGAAATCGGACTGATTGAACCTTTACGCGCCATGCGTTTGGTTTATTATCTTGCCTGGCTAATGCGGCGTTGGGCTGATCCCGCGTTCCCGAAAAATTTCCCGTGGTTAACCGGGGAAGATTACTGGCTGCGACAGACGGCGACTTTTATAGAACAGGCAAAAGTTCTACAAGAACCCCCTTTGCAATTAACACCTATGTATTAATCGGAGAGAGTAGATCATGAAAAAGATTTGGCTGGCGCTGGCTGGTTTAGTTTTAGCGTTTAGCGCATCGGCGGCGCAGTATGAAGATGGTAAACAGTACACTACCCTGGAAAAACCAGTTGCTGGCGCGCCGCAAGTGCTGGAGTTTTTCTCTTTCTTCTGCCCGCACTGCTATCAGTTTGAAGAAGTTCTGCATATTTCTGATAACGTGAAGAAAAAATTGCCGGAAGGCGTGAAGATGACTAAATACCACGTCAACTTCATGGGGGGTGACCTGGGCAAAGATCTGACTCAGGCATGGGCAGTGGCGATGGCGCTGGGCGTGGAAGACAAAGTCACTGTTCCGCTGTTTGAAGGCGTACAGAAAACCCAGACCATTCGTTCAGCATCTGATATCCGCGATGTATTTATCAACGCAGGTATTAAAGGTGAAGAGTACGACGCGGCGTGGAACAGCTTCGTGGTGAAATCCCTGGTCGCTCAGCAGGAAAAAGCCGCAGCTGACGTGCAATTGCGTGGTGTTCCGGCGATGTTTGTTAACGGTAAATATCAGCTGAATCCGCAGGGTATGGATACCAGCAATATGGATGTTTTTGTTCAGCAGTATGCTGATACAGTGAAATATCTGTCCGAGAAAAAATAATTCAATGTAAATTACATAAAGCCCGTGAATATTCACGGGCTTTTTTTATTATTTAATAAATATAAATACATTCTGATAATGCATCCTGCCGCTGGACATTATTTCAGCATAAGTGGATATTCAAAGTTTTGCTGTTTTATCAGGGAATATTTATATGATACGTAAGTCAGCTACAGGTGTTATTGTTGCGTTAGCCGTAATCTGGGGTGGTGGCACATGGTACACAGGTACGCAAATTCAGCCTGGTGTCGAAAAATTTATTAAAGATTTTAACGATGCTAAAAAGAAAGGTGAACATGCCTACGATATGACGTTAAGTTATCAAAATTTTGACAAAGGCTTTTTTAATTCCCGTTTTCAAATGCAAATGACATTCGATAACGGTGCACCCGATCTCAATATCAAGCCAGGCCAGAAAGTTGTATTTGATGTGGATGTTGAGCACGGTCCGTTGCCCATCACAATGTTAATGCATGGTAATGTCATCCCAGCACTGGCAGCGGCAAAAGTGAACTTAGTGAATAATGAACTGACACAACCGCTATTTATCGCCGCAAAAAATAAATCGCCCGTGGAAGCGACATTGCGATTCGCGTTTGGTGGCTCATTCTCTACGACATTAGATGTTGCCCCTGCAGAGTATGGAAAGTTTTCCTTTGGTAAGGGCCAGTTTACTTTTAATGGTGATGGTAGTTCATTGTCTAACCTGGATATTGAAGGCAAAGTCGAAGATATTGTTCTGCAATTATCACCAATGAACAAAGTAACGGCGAAAAGCTTTACCATTGATTCTCTGGCGCGATTAGAAGAAAAGAAATTTCCGGTTGGTGAAAGCGAGTCGAAATTTAATCAGATTAACATTATCAATCACGGGGAAGACGTTGCCCAAATCGATGCTTTCGTTGCAAAAACCAGGCTGGATCGCGTTAAAGACAAAGATTATATCAATGTCAATCTGACCTACGAACTTGATAAGTTAACAAAAGGGAATCAGCAACTCGGTAGTGGTGAGTGGTCATTGATTGCTGAATCTATTGATCCCTCAGCAGTGCACCAATTTATCATCCAGTATAACATTGCGATGCAGAAGCAGCTTGCTGCACACCCTGAGTTAGCAAACGATGAAATTGCTCTGCAAGAAGTGAATGCTGCATTGTTCAAAGAGTATTTACCGTTATTACAAAAAAGTGAGCCGACCATTAAACAACCGGTAAGATGGAAGAACGCACTCGGCGAACTAAATGCCAATCTGGATATCAGTATTGCCGACCCAGCCAAATCTTCATCATCCACAAACAAAGATATCAAATCGCTCAATTTTGATGTGAAGTTACCGCTTAATGTCGTCACAGAAACCGCAAAACAGCTTAATTTATCTGAAGGAATGGATGCGGAAAAAGCGCAAAAGCGGGCTGATAAACAAATCAGCGGGATGATGACCTTAGGTCAGATGTTTCAGTTAATCACGATTGACAACAATACCGCCTCGCTGCAACTGCGTTATACACCGGGTAAAGTTGTTTTTAACGGACAGGAGATGAGCGAAGAAGAATTTATGTCTCGTGCCGGACGTTTTGTTCATTAAAATACTCACTCGCCTCTGCTCATTCAGAGGCGAGTAAAACTTACTTATTCTGACGCTGTGATGACATGAGAGACGTCAGAAGCCGGTCTTTTTCCTGCCACAATGAGTTCAGCCATTGCTGAAAATGGCGCTTAAAGCTTTTGTCATTGATGTAGTCGCCATGTAACTCATCGGCAATAGGCTGTAAATCCACATGTACGACAATCCGCGTCAGTTTACCGCTTAACATATCGAAGAACGGCTGACGGTTATTGTCCGGATAACACAGCGTAACATTAAGCAGTTTATCGAATTGTTTACCCAGTACATTTAGCGCCATCGCAATGCCTGCCGCCTTTGGTGGCAACAAGTTTTGAAAAGTGGAGTGGGTTTGCAGATGTTTTTCTTGCGTGAAACGGGAGCCTTCAACGAAATTGACAATGGTGGTGGGATGCAGGCGAAACTTTTCACAAGAACGCCGAGTGGTTTCGACATCTTTACCACGTCGCTCCGGATGACGTAATAAATAAGCGCGGGAATAACGCTTCATAAACGGCATATCCAGCGCCCAGCACGCCAGGCCAAGAAAAGGCACCCAGGCCAGCTGCTGCTTGAGGAAATATTTATTCATCGGAATGTGCTTACGAAACAGCACGCACAGTACGACAATATCTGCCCAACTACGGTGGTTACAAATAAGCAGATACCAGTTCTTCTTACTTAACCCTTCCAGCCCGTGAACTTCCCATTGCAGGTGTGGGTTCAGATGCAGTAATACCGCCAGACCTTCGCACCAGCAATACATCATAAAATCACAAAAACGCGAAACCTTTCGCCAAATGACTGGCACAGGAAGCAATAGTTTTACAATCCCGGCAATGATGATCGGGACGGAACAAAAAATAGTGACCAAAATGGTCAATACGATACTCAGCAAAAGGGTTATCGCAGCGAGTATTCTCGTCATAATGAATTTATTCAAAAGGTTAGCCATAGACAGTGCGCTAAAGAAGCGCAAGGCGCAGATTTTAGCAGAAAACGACCCAAATAACGGATGATCCTTAAGGAGAAAAATAATTCATATCTATCCACATTAGAAAAAATCCCATTATCTTAATTACTAGGGATGGTCTTATTTTTAACTTCATGAAAAACAAAGACAAACATCATGCTGTAAAAAGCATGATAATAAATTAAAAGCGATGTAAATAATTTATGCACAAAGTTATCCACATGACGATTTGCGAGCGATCCAGAAGATCTACAAAAGATTTTCACGAAAAGCGGTGAAAAACTCATGTTTTCATCCTGTCTGTGGCATCCTTTACCCATAATCTGATAAACAGGCACGGACATTATGGTTCAGATCCCCCAAAATCCACTTATCCTTGTAGATGGTTCATCTTATCTTTATCGCGCATATCACGCGTTTCCCCCGCTGACTAACAGCGCAGGCGAGCCGACCGGTGCGATGTATGGTGTCCTCAACATGCTGCGCAGTCTGATCATGCAATATAAACCGACGCATGCAGCGGTGGTCTTTGACGCCAAGGGAAAAACCTTTCGTGATGAACTGTTTGAACATTACAAATCACATCGCCCGCCAATGCCGGACGATCTGCGTGCACAAATCGAACCCTTGCACGCGATGGTTAAAGCGATGGGACTGCCGCTGCTGGCGGTTTCTGGCGTAGAAGCGGACGACGTTATCGGTACTCTGGCGCGGGAAGCCGAAAAAGCCGGGCGTCCGGTGCTGATCAGCACTGGCGATAAAGATATGGCGCAGCTGGTGACGCCAAATATTACGCTTATCAATACCATGACGAATACCATCCTCGGCCCGGAAGAGGTGGTGAATAAGTACGGCGTGCCGCCAGAACTGATCATCGACTTCCTGGCGCTGATGGGTGACTCCTCCGATAACATCCCTGGCGTACCGGGCGTCGGTGAAAAAACCGCGCAGGCATTGCTGCAAGGTCTTGGCGGCCTGGATACGCTGTATGCCGAGCCAGAAAAAATTGCTGGGTTGAGCTTCCGTGGCGCGAAAACAATGGCAGCGAAGCTCGAGCAAAACAAAGAAGTTGCTTATCTCTCATACCAGCTGGCGACGATTAAAACCGACGTTGAACTGGAGCTGACCTGTGAACAACTGGAAGTGCAGCAACCGGCGGCGGAAGAGTTGTTGGGGCTGTTCAAAAAGTATGAGTTCAAACGCTGGACTGCTGATGTCGAAGCGGGCAAATGGTTACAGGCTAAAGGGGCGAAACCCGCAGTCAGGCCGCAGGAAACCAGTGTTGCAGACGAAGCGCCAGAAGTGACGGCAACGGTGATTTCTTATGACAACTACGTCACCATCCTTGATGAAGAAACACTGAAAGCGTGGATTGCGAAGCTGGAAAAAGCGCCGGTATTTGCATTTGATACCGAAACCGACAGCCTTGATAACATCTCTGCTAACCTGGTCGGGCTTTCTTTTGCTATCGAGCCAGGCGTAGCGGCATATATTCCGGTTGCTCATGATTATCTTGATGCGCCCGATCAAATCTCTCGCGAGCGTGCACTCGAGTTGCTAAAACCGCTGCTGGAAGATGAAAAGGCGCTGAAGGTTGGGCAAAACCTGAAATACGATCGCGGTATTCTGGCGAATTACGGCATTGAGCTGCGTGGGATTGCGTTTGATACCATGCTGGAGTCCTACATTCTCAATAGCGTTGCCGGGCGTCACGATATGGACAGCCTCGCGGAACGTTGGTTGAAGCACAAAACCATCACTTTTGAAGAGATTGCGGGTAAAGGCAAAAATCAACTGACCTTTAACCAGATTGCCCTCGAAGAGGCCGGACGTTACGCCGCCGAAGATGCGGATGTCACCTTGCAGTTGCATCTGAAAATGTGGCCGGATCTGCAAAAACACAAAGGGCCGTTGAACGTCTTCGAGAATATCGAAATGCCGCTGGTGCCAGTGCTTTCACGCATTGAACGTAACGGTGTGAAGATCGATCCGAAAGTGCTGCACAATCATTCTGAAGAGCTCACCCTTCGTCTGGCTGAGCTGGAAAAGAAAGCGCATGAAATTGCAGGTGAGGAATTTAACCTTTCTTCCACCAAGCAGTTGCAAACCATTCTGTTTGAAAAACAGGGAATTAAACCGCTGAAGAAAACGCCGGGTGGTGCGCCGTCAACGTCGGAAGAGGTACTGGAAGAACTGGCGCTGGACTATCCGTTGCCAAAAGTGATTCTGGAGTATCGTGGTCTGGCGAAGCTGAAATCGACCTATACCGACAAGCTGCCGCTGATGATCAACCCGAAAACCGGGCGTGTACATACCTCTTATCACCAGGCAGTAACCGCAACGGGACGTTTATCGTCAACCGATCCTAACCTGCAAAACATTCCGGTGCGTAACGAAGAAGGTCGTCGTATCCGCCAGGCGTTTATTGCGCCAGAGGATTATGTGATTGTCTCGGCAGACTACTCGCAGATTGAACTGCGCATTATGGCGCATCTCTCGCGTGACAAAGGCTTGCTGACCGCATTCGCGGAAGGAAAAGATATCCACCGGGCTACGGCGGCAGAAGTGTTTGGTTTGCCACTGGAAACCGTCACCAGCGAGCAACGCCGTAGCGCGAAAGCGATCAACTTTGGTCTGATTTATGGCATGAGTGCTTTCGGTCTGGCGCGGCAATTGAACATTCCACGTAAAGAAGCGCAGAAGTACATGGACCTTTACTTCGAACGCTACCCTGGCGTGCTGGAGTATATGGAACGCACCCGTGCTCAGGCGAAAGAGCAGGGCTACGTTGAAACGCTGGACGGACGCCGTCTGTATCTGCCGGATATCAAATCCAGCAATGGTGCTCGTCGTGCAGCGGCTGAACGTGCAGCCATTAACGCGCCAATGCAGGGAACCGCCGCCGACATTATCAAACGGGCGATGATTGCCGTTGATGCGTGGCTACAGGCTGAGCAACCGCGTGTGCGTATGATCATGCAGGTACACGATGAACTGGTATTTGAAGTTCATAAAGATGATGTCGATGCCGTCGCGAAGCAGATTCATCAACTGATGGAAAACTGTACCCGTCTGGATGTGCCGTTGCTGGTGGAAGTGGGGAGTGGTGAAAACTGGGATCAGGCGCACTAAGATTCGCCTGAACATGCCCTTTTTTCGTAAGTAAGCAACATAAGCTGTCACGTTTTGTGATGGCTATTAGAAATTCCTATGCAACAACTGAAAAAAAATTACAAAAAGTGCTTTCTGAACTGAACAAAAAAGAGTAAAGTTAGTCGCGTAGGGTACAGAGGTAAGATGTTCTATCTTTCAGACCTTTTACTTCACGTAATCGGATTTGGCTGAATATTTTAGCCGCCCCAGTCAGTAATGACTGGGGCGTTTTTTATTGGGCGAAAGAAAAGATCCGTAATGCCTGATGCGCCATGTTTATCAGGCCAACGGTAGAAGTGTAATCTATTGAATTTACGGGCCGGATACGCCACATCCGGCACAAGCATTAAGGCAAGAAAATTATTCGCCGTCCTGCGTTTCTTCTACAGGCTGCATCTCGCTAAACCAGGTATCCAGTTTCTGCCGCAGCTTGTCCACGCCTTGTTTCTTCAGTGAAGAGAACGTTTCAACCTGCACATCACCGTTAAACGCCAGCACCGCTTCACGCACCATATTCAATTGCGCTTTACGTGCGCCGCTTGCCAGTTTGTCCGCTTTGGTCAGCAGCACCAGCACGGCGATATTGCTGTCTACCGCCCACTCAATCATCTGTTGATCCAAATCTTTCAGCGGATGGCGAATATCCATTAGCACCACCAGACCTTGCAGGCTCTGACGTTTTTCGAGGTATTCGCCGAGCGCGCGTTGCCATTTGCGCTTCATCTCTTCCGGGACTTCCGCGTAGCCATAGCCGGGCAGGTCAACCAGACGCTTGCCGTCAGCCACTTCAAACAGGTTGATAAGCTGGGTGCGCCCTGGGGTTTTTGAGGTACGAGCCAGGCTTTTCTGGTTAGTTAGCGTGTTCAGCGCGCTGGATTTACCTGCGTTGGAACGGCCTGCAAAAGCCACTTCAATTCCGGTATCGGAAGGTAAGTGGCGAATATCAGGCGCACTCATCACAAAATGCGTCTGTTGATAATTCAAATTAGTCAAAGCGGTCGTCTCCGTCAGTCAAAGCTTTGCGGCGATTATACCTGAACCATAATAAAAGGCGGATTTTTCGGCGTGAGCGTTGTAAGTAAAAGCCATACGCTTTGTGAGACATTGCCGATAGTCTTTATGCGAAATAGCAGAGAAAATTCTGCGATGCATGTCAAATAAGCTATATAAATCAGTTAATTGCTTTTATATAAAACTCTGAAAATGTGCAAATACTGATGGCGGTTGATTGTTTGTTTAAAGCAAAGGCGTAAAGTAGCACCCATAGAGCGAGGACGCTAACAGGAACAATGACTCAGGATGAGGGTCAGGAGCGCCAGGAGGCGAAGACAGAGGATTGTCAGGAAGACAAACGTCCGGAGACGTAATTAAACGGAAATGGAATCAACACGGATTGTTCCGGCTAATGGAAAAACAGGGTGTGTTGGCGGCCTGCAAGGATTGTAAGACCCGTTAAGGGTTATGAGTCAGGAAAAAAGGCGACAGAGTAATCTGTCGCCTTTTTTCTTTGCTTGCTTTCTGTTAGATTCCGCCGCAAATCTATACTGAATAAAACGGCTAAAAGACGAACCATTATGAAACCATCATCTTCAAACTCACGCAGCAAAGGTCATGCAAAAGCGCGTCGAAAAACACGCGAGGAGCTGGATCAGGAAGCTCGTGACCGTAAGCGTCAGAAAAAACGTCGTGGTCATGCGCCGGGCAGCCGCGCAGCGGGCGGTAACACCACGTCAGGCAGCAAAGGCCAGAACGCACCGAAAGATCCACGTATTGGCAGTAAAACCCCTATTCCATTGGGCGTGACTGAAAAAGTCACCAAACAGCACAAACCGAAGAGTGAGAAACCTATGCTTTCACCGCAGGCGGAGTTGGAGTTACTGGAAACGGATGAGCGTCTGGATGCGCTGCTGGAACGTCTGGAGGCAGGCGAAACCCTGAGCGCCGAAGAGCAATCCTGGGTGGATGCCAAACTGGATCGTATTGATGAGTTGATGCAGAAACTCGGCCTCTCTTATGACGATGACGAAGAAGAGGAAGAAGACGAGAAGCAAGAAGACATGATGCGTCTGCTGCGGGGCAACTAACGGATTGCCGCCGTGGGCCTTCCCGTTCTGCTGATAACCCTTCCGGTTATATGTTATCTGGTGTGGTTATTCGTTAAACTACAGCGGTTGTCGCGGCGACAAAAGTGGCTGCGCAACCGGCTGATGACCCGAAACGGGCATCCGCCGGTACGCCGTAGCCGCCAGAGACGCCATCGGAAGGAGTGAGCATGTCTGTACAGCAAATCGACTGGGATCTGGCCCTGATCCAGAAATATAACTATTCCGGGCCACGATACACCTCGTACCCGACCGCGCTGGAGTTTTCAGAAGACTTCGGCGAACAGGCGTTTTTACAAGCCGTGGCGCGCTATCCTGAGCGTCCATTATCTCTCTACGTACATATCCCGTTCTGCCATAAGCTTTGTTACTTCTGCGGTTGCAATAAGATTGTTACTCGCCAGCAGCACAAGGCCGATCAGTATCTGGACGCGCTGGAGCAAGAAATCGTCCATCGTGCACCGCTTTTTGCCGGGCGCAAGGTGAGCCAGCTGCACTGGGGCGGTGGTACGCCGACGTATCTGAACAAAGCGCAAATCAGCCGTCTGATGAAGCGGCTGCGCGAAAACTTCCAGTTCAATGCCGATGCGGAGATTTCGATCGAAGTCGATCCGCGCGAAATCGAACTGGATGTACTCGATCATTTACGCGCCGAGGGCTTTAATCGCCTGAGCATGGGCGTGCAGGACTTCAACAAAGAAGTGCAACGTCTGGTTAACCGCGAGCAGGATGAAGAGTTCATCTTTGCACTGCTTAACCATGCGCGTGAGATTGGTTTTACCTCCACCAACATCGACCTGATTTACGGCCTGCCGAAACAGACGCCGGAGAGTTTCGCTTTTACCCTGAAACGCGTGGCGGAGCTGAACCCCGATCGTCTGAGTGTCTTTAACTACGCGCATCTGCCGACCATTTTTGCTGCTCAGCGCAAAATCAAAGATGCTGACCTGCCGAGTCCGCAGCAAAAACTCGATATCCTGCAGGAAACCATCGCCTTCCTGACGCAATCGGGCTATCAGTTTATCGGTATGGATCACTTTGCCCGTCCGGATGACGAGCTGGCGGTGGCCCAGCGTGAAGGCGTGCTGCATCGTAACTTCCAGGGATACACCACTCAGGGCGATACCGATCTGCTGGGGATGGGCGTTTCCGCCATCAGCATGATTGGCGACTGCTACGCGCAGAACCAGAAAGAGTTGAAGCAGTACTATCAGCAAGTGGATGAACAAGGCAATGCGCTGTGGCGTGGTATTGCGCTAACGCGTGATGACTGTATTCGCCGCGATGTGATTAAGTCGCTCATCTGCAACTTCCGTCTGGATTACGCCCCTATTGAGCAACAGTGGGATTTGCACTTCGCTGATTACTTTGCGGAAGATCTCAAGCTGCTCGCCCCGTTAGCAAAAGATGGGCTGGTGGATGTGGATGAGAAGGGGATTCAGGTGACGGCGAAAGGTCGCTTGCTGATCCGCAACATTTGCATGTGCTTTGATACCTATCTGCGCCAGAAAGCGCGGATGCAGCAGTTCTCACGGGTGATTTAAATAGTGAATGGCGCTTCGTTTACAAAGTAGAAAACGAAAGCGCCATCAATGTGCTGAGAACAAGATTGCCTGATGCGCTACGCTTATCAGGCCTACAAAACCTGTTGAAAATATTGCTTTTGTAGACCGGATAAGGCGTTCACGCCGCATCCGGCATGAACAAAGAGCACTTCATCAGCAATCTGAAACTCAACTAAACAGCCCAATCATCGCGGCACACAGCACGGCAGCAACAGCAGTTTGCGGTGTGTGGCTGTCAACTGCGCCACTCGATACCAGATTAATTATTGATTCCAGCATAATGACTCTCCCCGTTTTCCGGGCAAGATCATACTGAACTTATCGGAACAGTAAAGCGCAAAATACCAGCAATTTGCGCTCAATAATCAATCTTTACACACAAGCCGTGAATCACTCCATCCCCAGCTCTTTTAACTTCCGCGTCAGAGTGTTACGCCCCCAGCCGAGTAGCCGCGCCGCTTCCTGTTTATGCCCCTGCGTATGTCGCAGCGCGGTGGTCAGTAACGTCCGCTCCAGCTCAGGCTGCGCTTCGGAAAGCAGATTTTGATGACCGGAACGCAGCGCCCTGTCTGCCCACTGCGCTAACAGCGTCGCCCAACTGTCCGGTTGCATTTGCGAAGTACTCTCCGCAACCGTTGATTCAAACAGTTCGCCAGGCAAATCCTGAATCAACACTTCCTGTCCGGCAGCCATTACCGTTAGCCAGCGGCAGGTGTTTTCCAGCTGGCGCACGTTGCCTGGCCACGCCAGACGCGTCAGCGCGGCTTCGGTTTCCGGATGCAGCAACTTCGCTTCTACGCCCAGTTCGCGCGCGGCAACCTGTAAAAAATGGCGCGCCAGACGGGGAATATCTTCCCGACGTTCGCGCAGCGGCGGCAGATGAACGCGGATAACGTTCAGGCGGTGGAACAGATCCTCACGGAACTTACCTTCCTGCACCCGCTGTTCGAGATTCTGGTGAGTGGCAGCGATAATCCGCACATCCACTTTCACCGGCGCATAGCCGCCAACGCGGTAAAACTGACCGTCTGCCAGCACGCGCAGCAAACGCGTCTGCACATCCAGCGGCATATCGCCAATTTCATCGAGAAATAACGTGCCGCCATCGGCCTGTTCAAAACGCCCCTGACGAATGGTATTCGCGCCGGTAAACGCGCCTTTCTCGTGACCAAACAGTTCTGATTCGATCAAATCCTTCGGGATAGCCGCCATATTCAGCGCGATAAATGGCGCTTTGGCTCTCGGACTGTGGCGATGCAGGGCATGAGCGACCAGTTCTTTACCGGTGCCGGATTCGCCGTTAATCAGCACGCTAATAGAAGAACGCGAAAGCCGACCGATAATACGGAACACGTCCTGCATGGCTGGCGCTTCGCCGATGATATCGGTCGTTGGGCCGTTAAGCTGAACATTACGCGGCTGCTGCTGTTCCTGGTAATGACTGATGGCGCGCTCAACCAGCGCGACGGCTTCGTCGATATCAAACGGTTTGGGCAGATAATCAAACGCCCCTTGTTGATAGGCGCTGACGGCAGCATCCAGATCGGAATGTGCGGTCATAATGATGACCGGAAGCATCGGATGGCGCTGTTTAATCTGCTTGAGCAGCGCCAGCCCGTCCATTCCCGGCATACGGATATCTGAAAGCAGCACATCCGGCGTTTTGCTCGCCAGCGCCTCCAGTACCTCCGCGCCGTTCTCAAATGTTGTACAGGTTAAACCCGCTCCAGCGAGCGCACGTTCAAGCACCCAACGGATGGAACTATCGTCATCGACTACCCAGACTATCCCTCGTTGCATAAACGTCACCTTTATTTCCTGATAGGCAGGTAAACCGAGAACTCGGTATGACCTGGCCAACTGGTAAATTCAATTTTGCCTGAATGCTGATCAATCAAATTACGGGCGATGGATAAGCCAAGCCCGGTGCCACCTTCGCGGCCGCTGACCATCGGGTAAAACAGTGTATCCTGCAAATGAGGCGGAATACCTGGCCCGTTATCTTCCACATCAATTCGCGCCGCCAGCCGATAACGCTCGCCGTGTAAGGTCAGTTGGAAAGCTGTGCGGGTACGCAGAATGATTTCACCACCCTCTGGCCCCAGCGCCTGTAGCGCATTGCGCACAATATTCAGGAGCACTTGCTCAATTTGATCCGGGTCGTGCGCCAGTTCCGGCAGGCTGGGGTCGTAATCACGAATCAACCGCACGTTGTCCGGCAGTTCCATCGACACCAGCGTCACCACGCGTTCAGCCACTTTATGAATACTTTCGGTAACGCGCGTACCGGGCAGTTGCGGTCCCAACAGACGGTCGACCAGATTTCGCAGCCGGTCCGCCTGTTCGATAATCACTTTGGTATATTCGAGTAGTGACGGGTCAGGTAATGCTTTGCTGAGCAGCTGCGCCGCGCCACGTAAACCGCCAAGCGGATTTTTAATCTCATGTGCCAGGCCGCGCACTAAATCACGGGCAG
This sequence comes from Escherichia sp. WS3227_2, assembly GCF_046486495.1. Classification (NCBI taxonomy): domain Bacteria; kingdom Pseudomonadati; phylum Pseudomonadota; class Gammaproteobacteria; order Enterobacterales; family Enterobacteriaceae; genus Escherichia; species Escherichia sp. WS3227_2. The sequence goes on along the minus strand of NZ_JBJQLG010000015.1, from coordinate 114,495 downwards.
CAACCTGCTGGGCGTGCTGTAGCTGTTCCTGACTTAAGCGGCGCTGGTTATCCATCGGTGCCATCTCCAGCAGGATCATGCCGTCCGGCATACGCTGGGCCGTCACAGAAAGGATATGCGAGCGCCCGTCGATGACCAGCGTCACTTCGTTATCGGTAAAACCTTGCCCCGCCTCCAGACTTTCTTGCATCAGCTCGATATTTAATGAGAAGTAGCTCAACAGTTCCGGTAACGGTGTACCAAACAATTTGCGGGAGCTTTGGGCGAGCAGTTGTTGCGCGGCGGGGTTGGCGTAATGGATCGCCAGGTTGTCATCGATTAACAAAATACTGTTAATCAGCGAGTTGAGGATCTGCCCAGCATCGGGCTGCGTGCCTGTTGCCATAAAGCAGTCTCCTGAACAGGTTGCACCATTTTAGTGCATTATAGCTTTTTACGGATAAAAAGCGCGAAGCATCAGAGAATTGACGGAGAAAAAAGCCCATGCAGAGATGGGCTGAAAGTTTCCACGGCAACTAAATCCCGGCGTTGTTGCGCCGGGTAGTACAACTTCAACTATTAGACGCTGTAGTACAGCTCAAACTCTACCGGATGCGGAGTCATACGCACGCGGTCATCTTCTTCGCGACGCAGAGCGATGTACGCATCGATCGCTTCATCAGTGAACACACCACCGGCTTTCAGGAACTCGCGGTCCAGATCCAGTTCGTTCAGTGCTTCTTCCAGAGAACCAGCAACCTGTGGGATCTCTTTCGCTTCTTCCGGCGGCAGGTCATACAGGTTTTTGTCCATTGCTTCGCCCGGATGGATCTTGTTCTTGATACCGTCAAGACCGGCCATCAGCAGGGCAGCAAAGCACAGGTACGGGTTAGCCGCCGGGTCCGGGAAACGTACTTCGATACGACGTGCTTTCGGAGAAGAAACCACCGGAATACGGATAGACGCAGAACGGTTACGCGCAGAGTAAGCCAGCATTACCGGTGCTTCGTAGCCCGGGACCAGACGCTTGTAAGAGTTGGTGGTCGGGTTTGCCAGGGCGTTAATCGCTTTAGCGTGTTTGATGACGCCGCCAATGTAGTACAGCGCCTGCTCAGACAGACCTGCGTATTTGTCGCCTGCGAACAGGTTAACGCCGTTTTTAGACAGCGACATGTGGCAATGCATACCGGAGCCGTTATCACCGAACATCGGTTTTGGCATAAAGGTCGCGGTTTTACCGAAGCGGTGCGCTACGTTGTGCACAACATATTTGTAGATCTGAATTTCGTCAGCTTTTTTGGTCATGGTATTGAAGCGGGTAGCCACTTCGTTCTGACCAGCAGTCGCTACTTCGTGGTGATGTGCTTCAACCACCAGGCCCATCTGTTCCATCACCAGACACATTTCAGAACGAATATCCTGAGCAGAGTCTACTGGTGGCACCGGGAAGTAACCGCCTTTCACTGCCGGACGGTGACCTTTGTTACCACCTTCGTATTGGGTGGAGGAGTTCCATGCGCCTTCGATATCGTCGATAGCAACGTGGGAACCGGAGATAGAAGATCCGAAACGGATGTCATCGAACAGGAAGAATTCAGGTTCTGGCCCGAACAGTACGGTGTCGGCAATGCCAGTGGAACGCAGGTAATCTTCGGCGCGCTTCGCAATAGAGCGCGGGTCACGGTCATAGCCTTGCAGGGTGCCAGGTTCAAGGATGTCGCAACGGATAATCAGGGTAGAATCGGCGAAGAACGGGTCAATCACTGCGGTGGATGCGTCTGGCATCAGCACCATGTCGGATTCGTTAATGCCTTTCCAGCCGCCAATCGAGGAGCCGTCAAACATTTTGCCTTCTTCGAAGAATTCAGCATTCACCTGATGAGCAGGGATAGTGACGTGCTGTTCTTTACCTTTGGTATCGGTGAAGCGCAAATCAACAAACTTCACTTCGTGCTCGTTCAGCATCGTCAGTACGTGTTCAGCGGACATACTTTAACTCTCCTGGATTGGTCATGGTCGTCGTGGTAACGAAATCTGCAATTATTTTGGCCGTGTCGCCGTAAAAAAGATAAAGCGAAAACTGTGCCAACTTTTAAATTGCCCCTAAAAGGCGTTATCATGCTTAACATCGTGCAAAAGGGCTGCACCATGATGTGAATGTTGCACCAATATAGTGCTTCAATGGAAACATTAAGCACCATATTGGTGCAATGACCTTTGGATAACCCTTTTTATGCTCCGTGAAAGCGATCACAAAGGGACTCTGCAATACTTGTTTGCGGAGGATGTTTGTGATCCTGTTTTGTAGTGCGATTAATCCGTGTACAATAACGCGCTATTTCTAATGCCTGAGGCAAAGTTGTGATCGAAAAATTGCGTAATATCGCCATCATCGCGCACGTAGACCATGGTAAAACCACCCTGGTAGACAAGCTGCTCCAACAATCCGGTACGTTCGACTCTCGTGCCGAAACCCAAGAGCGCGTGATGGACTCCAACGATTTGGAGAAAGAGCGTGGGATTACCATCCTCGCGAAAAACACCGCTATCAAATGGAATGATTACCGTATCAACATCGTTGATACCCCGGGGCACGCCGACTTCGGTGGTGAAGTTGAACGTGTAATGTCCATGGTAGACTCAGTGCTGCTGGTGGTTGACGCATTTGACGGCCCGATGCCGCAAACGCGCTTCGTAACCAAAAAAGCGTTTGCTTACGGCCTGAAGCCGATTGTTGTTATCAACAAAGTTGACCGCCCTGGCGCGCGTCCTGATTGGGTTGTGGATCAGGTATTCGATCTGTTCGTTAACCTCGACGCGACCGACGAGCAGCTGGACTTCCCGATCGTTTACGCTTCTGCGCTGAACGGTATCGCGGGTCTGGACCACGAAGATATGGCGGAAGACATGACCCCGCTGTATCAGGCGATTGTTGACCACGTTCCTGCGCCGGACGTTGACCTTGACGGTCCGTTCCAGATGCAGATTTCTCAGCTCGATTACAACAGCTATGTTGGCGTTATCGGCATTGGCCGCATCAAGCGCGGTAAAGTGAAGCCGAACCAGCAGGTCACTATCATCGATAGCGAAGGCAAAACCCGTAATGCGAAAGTCGGTAAAGTGCTGGGCCACCTCGGTCTGGAACGTATTGAAACCGATCTGGCGGAAGCTGGCGATATCGTGGCGATCACGGGCCTGGGCGAACTGAACATTTCTGACACCGTTTGCGACACGCAAAACGTTGAAGCGCTGCCGGCACTCTCCGTTGATGAGCCGACCGTTTCTATGTTCTTCTGCGTTAACACCTCGCCGTTCTGCGGTAAAGAAGGTAAGTTCGTAACGTCTCGTCAGATCCTGGATCGTCTGAACAAAGAACTGGTACACAACGTTGCGCTGCGCGTAGAAGAAACCGAAGACGCCGATGCGTTCCGCGTTTCTGGTCGTGGCGAACTGCACCTGTCTGTTCTGATCGAAAACATGCGTCGTGAAGGTTTCGAACTGGCGGTATCCCGTCCGAAAGTTATCTTCCGTGAAATCGACGGTCGTAAACAAGAGCCGTATGAAAACGTGACGCTGGACGTTGAAGAACAGCATCAGGGTTCTGTGATGCAGGCGCTGGGCGAACGTAAAGGCGACCTGAAAAACATGAATCCAGACGGTAAAGGCCGCGTACGTCTCGACTACGTGATCCCAAGCCGTGGTCTGATTGGCTTCCGTTCTGAGTTCATGACCATGACTTCCGGTACTGGTCTGCTGTACTCCACCTTCAGCCACTACGACGACGTACGTCCGGGCGAAGTGGGTCAGCGTCAGAACGGTGTACTGATCTCTAACGGTCAGGGTAAAGCGGTCGCGTTCGCGCTGTTCGGTCTGCAGGATCGCGGTAAGCTGTTCCTCGGTCACGGTGCAGAAGTTTACGAAGGTCAGATTATCGGTATTCATAGCCGCTCTAACGACCTGACTGTAAACTGCCTGACCGGTAAGAAACTGACCAACATGCGTGCTTCCGGTACTGACGAAGCCGTTGTTCTGGTTCCGCCTATCCGCATGACTCTGGAACAAGCTCTGGAGTTCATCGATGATGACGAACTGGTAGAAGTGACTCCGACCTCTATCCGTATTCGTAAACGTCACCTGACGGAAAACGATCGTCGCCGCGCCAACCGCGCACCGAAAGACGATTAATTTCGTTTTTTAGTTATAAAAAACCTGCCATCGCTGGCAGGTTTTTTTTTACCTGTCGTGAGCGCACACCAATGCGAGTATCTCCCTTATAAGTCTGTGATTACGTCAATAGAGAGCTTTGTCACAATTATCTGCAAAGTCATACACCGTTAATTGCTTTCTTTTTTGGCGTAAGCGTAAGATGCTTCATCTGGTTTAAACCAAAAGGATTAAACAATGGCGGAGAATCAATCCACCGTAGAAAATGCAAAAGATAAACTGGATCGGTGGTTGAAAGATGGCATCACCACGCCGGGTGGAAAACTCCCTTCAGAAAGAGAGCTGGGAGAACTGCTGGGCATTAAACGTATGACGCTGCGCCAGGCGTTGTTGAACCTCGAGGCAGAATCCAAAATCTTCCGTAAGGATCGTAAGGGGTGGTTCGTGACCCAGCCGCGATTTAATTACAGTCCGGAGCTGTCGGCGAGCTTTCAGCGGGCCGCAATTGAGCAAGGACGAGAACCTTCCTGGGGGTTTACCGAGAAAAACCGTACCAGCGATATTCCCGAGACGCTCGCGCCACTGATTGCAGTGACACCATCAACTGAACTCTATCGCATCACCGGCTGGGGGGCGCTGGAAGGACATAAAGTTTTCTATCACGAAACATATATTAATCCTGAAGTTGCTCCGGGTTTTATTGAACAACTTGAAAACCACTCATTTTCTGCAGTCTGGGAAAAGTGCTACCAAAAAGAGACGGTAGTAAAAAAATTGATTTTCAAACCCGTCAGAATGCCGGGCGATATCAGCAAGTATCTTGGCGGTTCTGCGGGTATGCCAGCGATCTTAATTGAAAAGCATCGCGCCGACCAGCAAGGCAATATTGTCCAGATAGATATTGAATATTGGCGATTTGAGGCCGTAGACCTCATCATTAATCTGTAGGTGTTTTATGGTGACAATAAATAACGCAAGAAAGATTCTACAACGTGTCGACACTCTTCCTCTTTATTTACATGCTTATGCCTTTCATTTAAATATGCGGCTGGAAAGAGTGTTGCCTGCTGATTTACTTGATATCGCAAGTGAAAATAATCTACGTGGCGTCAAAATCCATGTTCTGGATGGCGAGCGTTTTTCTCTTGGTAATATGGACGATAAAGAACTCTCTGCCTTTGGGGATAAAGCCCGCCGTCTGAACCTTGATATTCATATTGAAACCAGCGCTTCAGATAAGGCATCTATTGACGAAGCCGTCGCCATTGCGTTGAAAACTGGGGCATCGTCCGTACGTTTTTATCCACGTTATGAAGGTAATTTGCGCGACGTATTATCGATCATCGCTAACGACATTGCCTATGTACGGGAAACGTATCAGGACAGCGGCCTGACTTTTACGATCGAACAGCATGAAGATTTAAAAAGCCATGAGCTGGTGTCGCTGGTCAAAGAAAGTGAGATGGAATCTCTTTCCTTACTGTTTGATTTTGCGAACATGATCAATGCAAATGAGCATCCCATCGACGCTTTAAAAACGATGGCACCGCATATTACCCAGGTCCATATCAAAGATGCCTTGATCGTTAAAGAAGAGGGTGGCCTGGGTCATAAAGCCTGTATTTCAGGTCAGGGTGATATGCCGTTCAAAGCGTTATTAACGCACCTTATATGCCTGGGTGATGATGAGCCGCAGGTGACGGCATATGGCCTGGAAGAAGAGGTTGATTACTATGCGCCGGCGTTCCGCTTTGAAGACGAAGATGATAATCCGTGGATCCCTTATCGCCAGATGAGTGAAACACCATTGCCAGAAAATCATTTACTGGATGCGCGGTTACGTAAAGAAAAAGAAGATGCAATTAATCAGATAAATCATGTGCGTAACGTACTACAACAAATCAAACAAGAGGCAAACCATCTTCTGAACCACTAATAAGTTTTAACTCATACGCAGTTAATAAAACCATTCCATATGAATGGTCGGTATCTTATTGCCTTTAAAACAGTGATTTTAAAAATCGCTTAGGGGATGTTATGCTCACGAAAAAGAAATGGGCGTTATTTAGTCTATTAACATTGTGTGGCGGTACAATTTATAAATTACCGTCGCTGAAAGATGCGTTTTATATCCCGATGCAGGAATATTTCCATTTGACCAATGGTCAAATTGGTAATGCTATGTCAGTAAACTCATTTGTCACGACAGTGGGTTTTTTTCTGTCTATTTATTTTGCCGATAAACTACCGCGCAGATACACCATGTCATTCTCACTCATTGCGACAGGATTACTGGGTGTTTATTTGACGACAATGCCGGGGTATTGGGGCATCCTCTTTGTCTGGGCGCTATTTGGCGTTACTTGCGACATGATGAACTGGCCGGTCTTGCTCAAGTCGGTAAGTCGATTGGGCAATAGCGAACAACAAGGTCGGTTGTTTGGCTTCTTCGAAACAGGGCGTGGCATTGTCGATACCGTGGTGGCATTTTCTGCGTTGGCAGTATTTACCTGGTTTGGCAGTGGCTTATTGGGTTTTAAAGCAGGCATCTGGTTCTATTCCCTTATTGTGATTGCCGTAGGCATTATCATTTTCTTTGTTCTGAATGACAAAGAAGAGGCACCGTCCGTTGAGGTGAAAAAAGAAGACGGAGCATCGAAAAACACCAGTATGACCTCGGTGCTGAAAGACAAAACTATCTGGCTTATCGCTTTCAACGTCTTCTTCGTTTATGCGGTTTACTGTGGCCTGACATTCTTCATTCCATTCCTGAAAAACATCTATCTATTGCCCGTTGCGCTGGTGGGGGCTTACGGCATCATTAACCAATACTGTCTGAAAATGATTGGTGGACCGATTGGTGGCATGATTTCAGATAAGATCCTGAAATCGCCGAGTAAATATCTATGCTACACCTTTATCATCAGTACCGCTGCGCTCGTACTGTTGATTATGCTGCCGCACGAAAGTATGCCGGTCTATTTAGGGATGGCATGTACGCTGGGCTTTGGCGCGATAGTCTTTACACAGCGAGCCGTATTTTTTGCACCTATCGGCGAAGCAAAAATTGCTGAAAATAAAACAGGCGCGGCGATGGCGTTGGGTAGCTTTATTGGTTACGCCCCGGCGATGTTCTGCTTCAGTCTGTATGGCTACATTCTGGATTTAAATCCGGGGATTATTGGCTACAAAATCGTGTTTGGCATTATGGCCTGCTTCGCATTCTGTGGTGCGGTGGTTTCCGTAATGCTGGTTAAGCGTATTAGCCAACGTAAGAAAGAGATGCTGGCGGCTGAAGCTTAATTAGTGGCCGGATGTGCTTAATCCGGCCAACGAAAACCGTATCAACCGAAGTTTCAATTTCAGGATACTTCTTGCTCGGCAACCACCAGTTCAACATTCTCTTCACTTAACAACTGGCAGAAAGAATTGGGAGGCGGGGCATCAGTAAAAAAAGCCCTGACATTCCGTGCATTGCCAATTGAAACGGCAGCAGACGCGGCAAACTTCGTATGATCGGCCACTAACAATGTATTCCGCGCATGTTTAATCATCGTTCTCGCGATTAACGCTTCATTTACATCAAATTCCAGTAGGGTGCCGTCATGTTCAATGGCACCTATACTGGTGATTAAATAATCTGCGCGGAAGCCTTCAATAAAATCCACGGCTCCTGGGCCGATAATCCCGCCGTTATGAGCGCGTAAAGTGCCTCCCGGCACCATCACTTCAATATCCTGATTCTTATAAAGAATCTGTGCCACACGTAGGCTGTTAGTGATAATGCGTAAATCACGCCGGTTGAGTAATGCCCTGGCAACGGCTTCTACGGTTGTACCGATGGTGATAAAAACGGTACAGCGTTCGGGAAGGTAATCGGCGACTGCCTCAGCGATCGCCCGTTTCTCGGCGGTGAGCGATAGTTCCCGTTGCTCAAAAGCGGTATTCATGACGCTGGAGACGCGCCCGGCCCCTCCATGATGACGGGTGATCAAGCCCTGCTCACTGAGTTTTCGGATATCCCGGCGCACGGTTTGCGTTGAAACATCCAGCAGTTGTGCCAGTTCTTCAATATTCATATAACCGCGTTCTGCGATTAGATGAACGAGTTGGTCATGGCGTGGATTACCTGTCACTTCGATGATACTCATGAATACTCCCTTGCCCCTCCTCGGTAGATGTTTACCATTTTACGCATAAAGTGACAAAAATGATTCGGTTTGCTCACGATTAGGAATGCCGGCCCGACCGCCAGGCTGGGTACATTTCATCGCGGCAACCGCACTGGCAAAACGAATAGCCTCTTTTGTTGGCATTTTTTCTGCCAACGCTACCGCGAGTGCGCCGTGAAAAACATCGCCTGCTCCAGTGGTATCAACCACATTGACAGAAAATGCCTCCTGTTGACACAAATGACCATCTTCAATCCACAACGATCCTTCAGAACCCAGCGTAACATACACTTTACCTGCTGTTTGTGTCGTTGCCTGGAACAAACCTTCTTCAGGTGACTGCAGGCCAGTCATGCGTTTCAGCCCTGGTGTTGAGAACACGGCGTGATCGGCAAGCGCGACAAGTGGAGAAATATCCTGCGGTGTCATATCGGCGTCTAAAAGCGTTGTCACACCCGCAAGGCGCGCTAGCGAGAATGCTTTTTCAGTACCGCTATGCCAGCGAACATCGGCCAGAATCAGATCATAACGAGAGAAATCGATCGCTTCTAACCATTCGGCATCAGTACCGAGATCAGGACTTGGATAATTAACGATAATCCGTTCGCCATGCTGATCAACGAGGATCGCTGATTGCGACGAACGGGCGTTAGGATATCGGCGGCAAAATGCGGTATTGACGCCCCAACCCTCAAGTTCTGCAAGTAAGGTATTTCCACAACTGTCATCGCCGACGCGACCGATGAAATCAACCTCCACGCCAAGCTTTGCGATTGCAACAGCGGCTGTTGCTGCCGGGCCGCCACCAATCTCAAGATAATGATTTGCCTGATATTTCCCGCCGCCCTCCGGCAGAGTGGGCAAAGAATAAATCCTGTCCTGAACTGTGATACCCACGCATGCAATTCTGGTCATATTTGTCTTGTCCTGTTTAATTTTGTCGTCTTTGGTCAATTTAAATGACACAAATGATCAAATTAGTGATGCGTGTCGTGTTTTTGAACATAAATTACAAATATGCTCAAAAACAGACGAAAACGAATTTTCAATTGTCATTATTTTGTCAATGTCAGACAGGAGAGTATTCATGGCAACCATTGCATTTCTCGGGCTGGGGCAGATGGGTAGCCCAATGGCTAACAATCTATTGCAAAAAGGGCATTCATTGCAGGTATTTGATGTCAATGCACAGGCCGTCGATGTGCTAGTTACGCAGGGGGCCACTGCGGCACAAACCCCAGCGGAAGCAGCAGCAGGCGCTGAATTTATCATCACTATGCTTCCCAATGGTGACATTGTTCGACAGGTTCTGTTGGGGGAAAAAGGCGTCTGTGAGGCTGTTTCATCTGACGCGTTATTGATTGATATGTCGACTATTCATCCCTTACAGACCGATGCATTAATACGGGAGTTACAAGAAAAAGGCATCAGTATGATGGACGCTCCCGTGGGCAGAACGTCCGTGAATGCGATTGATGGCACATTGCTGATTTTAGCGGGTGGCACTGATGAGCAGATTGCACGTGCACGCCCGATTCTCATGTGCATGGGTAATGAGCTGGTCGAGGCTGGCGGCCCAGGAATGGGGATCCGCGTGAAGCTAATTAACAACTATATGAGCATTGCGCTTAATGCGCTGTCCTCCGAGGCCGCTGTGTTATGTGAGTCACTGGGATTAAATCTTGATGTCGCAATTAAGGTGATGAGTGGTACGGCAGCAGGGAAAGGACATTTTACGACCACCTGGCCTGGCAAAGTGCTGAAAGGCGATCTTTCACCCGCCTTCATGGTGGATCTGGCGTTGAAAGATCTGCGTATTGCAGTTGACGTCGCTCGGGAGACGGGGGCACCGCTCAATATGGGGATTGCAGCAGAAAGTTATTACGCCGCAGCAAGTCAAGACGGCAAAGGGCGGCAGGATTGGAGTGCCCTGCTAAATCAGGTTCGCCAGCAGGCTGGTCTTTAATTTTATCTATTAACAGGAGTTTCTATGTCATCCCACTTCACCCCATTTACGCTGAAAGATATCTCCCGCCCAGGTGGTGGATTCGCCATGTTAGCTGTCGATCAGCGTGAGGCCATGCGCCTGATGTTTGCGGCAGCAGGGCAGCCAAAACCCATCGCCGACAGTGTACTCACCGATTTTAAAGTTGCCGCGACCCGAATCCTTACACCTTATGCTTCTGCCGTTCTGGCGGATAAACAATTTTGTCTTGAGCAAATAGTCGAGCAGGGCGCTGTTGCTAATTCTTGCGGCCTGATTGTCGCTGCCGATCTTTTTATCCCAGGTAATGGCATCCCGGTTGATAGCGTTGAAATAGATATGTCCGTCGACCCGCATAAAGCCCGTGAAATGGGGGCTAAGGCAATGAAATTACTTGTACTCTGGCGTGAAGATGAACCCGCAGAGGAACGTCTGGCAATGGTTGATAAATTTGTTCGTCGCTGCCGTAGTGCCGGGCTGGTTAGCATTATTGAACCTGTGGTGCGTCCACCTCGTCGCGGTTGGGACTTTGATCGTGAAAGCGCCATTGTTGCCGCCGCCGCAGAGCTTGGTGGAACAGAGGCCGATCTTTACAAAGCCGAGATGCCATTAGGGGGCAAAGGCGATGAAAAAAACTTACTTGCCGCCTGTCAGCAACTTAACGATCAGATGAAGATGCCGTGGGTAATTCTTTCTTCTGGCGTTGATGCCGATATTTTTGGCCGTGCAGTAAGTATTGCCATGAAAGGTGGTGCGTCGGGCTTCCTGGCTGGACGAGCGGTTTGGGCGTCGGTTGTTGGTGCACAAGATCCACAAACTATGCTGCGCGATGTCTCCGTTCCACGCTTGCAACGGCTGGCTGAAATTGTCGATGAAGGTATCGCGCAACGCTAATCCCCTATGGATATCGATTCTGGAGAATAACAATGGATAAAATTACCCAGGTTTTATTTTCAGATATTGGGAAAGTCACCACTCAATATGTTGAAGTACCACACCAGCAACTTAAACCGCACGAAGTACGGATTGCGCCCGTGTTCTACGGGATATGCGGTTCGGATCTGCATGTTCTGAAAGGCGGTCATCCGTTTGCCAAACCGCCTGTCGTCCCCGGTCATGAAATTGCAGCGCGCGTTACGGAAGTGGGCAGCGACGTTAAAAATGTACAGCCGGGCGATCATGTTGTGGTCGATCCCATCATGGCTTGCATGGAATGCCGAGCCTGCAAAGCAGGACGTTTTAATCTTTGTGAACCACCGCAGGTTGCTGGTTTTCGCGCACCGGGCTTTGCTCGCTCACAACACATTGTTCCTGCGCGTAATTGCCATGTCGCACCAGCCTCTTTACCGCTAAAAGTGTTGGCCTTTGCCGAACCGGCGGCTTGTGCTCGTCACTGCGTTAACCGAATGCCGAAAGCTTCTCTGGAAAGCGTACTGGTGATTGGTGCCGGAACGATAGGCTTATCCATCGTGCAGGCACTGCGCATTATGGGGGCAGGTAAGATTACCGTGATTGAACCTGACGCTGCCAAACGCGCGCTGGCGTTAAAGCTGGGCGCAGCAGAAGTTTGGGCACCAGGTGAGCTGGCCGCAGATGTGCGATTTACGGGGGCGATTGATGTCGTTGCAGCGCAGGCCACGCTTAACGATGCATGTACCCGTGTATATGCCGGAGGCACCGTCGTGTGCATGGGCGTACCAAGTGGGCCGCGTGAAATACCATTACCGATGATGCAACGTTTCGAGCGTGACTTGCTCAACTCTGGCATGTACATCCCTGAAGATTTCGATGCTGTTATCGAATGGCTGGCGGATGGGCGGTTTGATACCAGTGAACTGGTTACCGATTTATTTGCCATTGAGGATGCAGCGGCGGCATTCGAACGCGCGCAGCAAAATGACTCCATAAAGGTCATGCTGCAATTTGCGCCGGAATGATTTTCTAAATCTCTGTCTGGCGCTGCGTCACGTCAGCGCCACCCTACAACAATTAAAAAGGACACTGCGATGAGTCAAATCACCAGTCCTGCAACTTATTCAATTAGTCGGCCACAAGACGTAATTGATATTGTTAATAAGAACTCTGCAATCAACACCAGTATCGGCGTTATTTTTATTGCTTTGGGCGGCATATTGATTGATGCCTACCAGGCGGCGATGGTGGGGTTTGGTAATAAATACATTGCCGCTCAATTCGGCATTTCTCCGGGTCTTGCTGCAACCGTCAATGCGTCAGTATTAATCGCCGCGTTAATTGGCGGTTTATTAGCGAACCGAGTAATAAACCGCTTTGGGCAAAAGCGGGCATTTATTATTGGCATGGGGCTGTGCACCATCGGTGCTGCAGCGGTAGCTATTGCTCCCAGTATCTGGTGGGTTCTGGTGTGCCGCGTCATCATGGGCTTTGGTTTAGGCATCGACTTCCCTTTGGCAACCAATGCCGTGGCAGAGCTTCGTGGTTCAACGTCGAAGAAAACCGGAACGTCGGTCAACCTCTGGCAAATGGCCTGGTATGTTTCGACAACCGTTGTTTATTTGGTGCTTTTGCCGCTGCTTCTGTCGGGTATCGCTGAAGAACAATTGTGGCGTTACGGAATATTCATCGGAGCTATTTTTGCAGTCATCTTCATGATTTTGCGTTACTTCTTTATTGGTGAATCCGCAATGTGGGCCGCACGCGTCGGGCGTTACCAGGAAGCGTGCGACATTCTGGGAAAACGTTATGGTGTTCAGGCTCGCGTTGCGGCATCGGGTACAACAGAAGCGAAACTCTCGGAAAAAGCAGAGAATAAATACAGTGGTGGATATGGCATCTTATTTAATGATCGTTACCGCAAACGCACCATCCTTGGCTGTGTCGTGGCAACCATGCAGGCGTGGCAATATAACGCCGTAGGCGTTTATCTTCCTCTTACGTTGGCGGGAATAATAAGCGGAGGGCTTACTGGCGCGTTGACCGGTTCTGCTGTCGTAAATGCCCTTTGTGGGGTGACTGGTGGGATGATCGGCTCGTTTATTCTCCAACGACTGGGTACTCGCCGACAGTCGATGTATGGATTTGCTGTTGTGACCTTAGCATTGCTGTCGTTAGGCGCACTGGCAACGACTAATCCCTGGCTGTCTTTAGGGTTATTGGGATCAATTATTTTCTTCCATTCAGCGGGTCCTGGTGGGCTGGGCATGACCATTGCCACACTCTCTTATCCTCCCGCTATTCGCCCTACTGGGGTCGGATTTGCCCGCGCTATTATGCGCACAGGGGCAATTGCAGGACTCATTTTCTGGCCGATGCTGTGGGGTGCGTTGAAAACTGAAGCGTTTTACTGGTTGGCAATCGTGCCATTCCTGGGATTCCTGACCTGTGTATTGATTAATTGGGAACCACTGGGTGCAAATGTTGATGCTGAGGACGCAGAGGTTCTGGCTGAATTGAAGAAATAATTTAATGCGCATCGGTTTAAGCCGATGCGCATTAATTCAAACTGCCCACGTTTAGTGGTTCGTATCCCAGATTTCTCGCCTACCAGGAGAGGAAAATTATGTCTGAAAAGTTACCCGCACCGCGTGAAGGGCTTTCCGGTAAAGCCATGAGACGTGTCGTTATGGGCAGTTTCGCAGGCGCGTTAATGGAATGGTATGACTTTTTTATTTTTGGCACGGCAGCAGGACTGGTATTTGCACCGCTGTTTTATCCAGACAGCGATCCTTTTATAGGTCTTATAGCTTCCTTTGCGACCTTTGGTGTCGGTTTTCTGACTCGTCCTTTAGGTGGCATCGTCTTTGGTCATTTTGGCGATAAAATCGGGCGAAAAATAACGCTTATCTGGACGCTGGCTATTGTCGGATGCTCCACATTTTTGATTGGTTTTATTCCGACGTATCAGGAAATTGGGATCTGGGCACCGCTCATATTAATGGTGCTACGTTTAATTCAGGGCTTTGGTCTTGGTGGCGAGTACGGCGGAGCGGCATTGATGACCATAGAATCAGCGCCCGAATCCCGACGCGGATTTTTAGGTTCACTCCCGCAAACGGCTGCGTCTGTGGGTATTATGCTGGCAACCGGTATTTTTGCTCTCTGTAACCATTTTCTTACTTCGGAGCAGTTTCTCTCCTGGGGATGGCGCATTCCGTTTTGGCTTTCTGCGGTGATGTTGATCGTTGGGCTGTTTATCCGCCTGCATACCGAAGAAACGCTGGATTTTCAAAAGCAAAAAATGACGAATAATAAAGAAAAGTCCGTTCCTCCGTTGATTGAATTATTCAAAAAACATCCACGAAATATTTTATTGGCACTGGGTGCGAGGCTGGCGGAAAGTGTCTCCTCTAATATTATTAACGCCTTTGGTATTGTCTATATTTCCAGCCAATTAGCATTGTCGCGAGATATTCCCCTGACGGGTATGTTGATTGCCTCGGCGATCGGTATTTTCAGTTGTCCATTGGTTGGATGGTTATCAGATCGTATAGGTCAAAAAAGTCTGTATTTGTCGGGAGCTGGATTTTGTGTCCTGTTCGCGTTTCCTTTCTTCTTATTACTGGATAGCAAAAGTACGCTCATCATCTGGTGCAGTATGATCCTCGGCTACAACTTAGGTCCGACGATGATGTTTGCCGTGCAGCCAACACTTTTCACCCGCATGTTCGGTACCAAAGTACGATATACCGGCCTTTCTTTTGCTTATCAATTTTCCGCGATTCTTGGCGGACTAAGCCCCCTTATCGCCTCAAGTTTGCTGGCGCTAGGGGGAGGAAAACCGTGGTATGTCGCTCTGTTTTTATTTGCTGTCTCAGTTCTTTCCTTTGTTTGCGTCTGGCTGATTGAGCCGACCGATGAACAAGAAACCGCTTCTTACCGCTACATCAGGGAACAATCTCATGAAAACTGAACGAAAAAACGAGCATTACCTGGCGCTACAACAGGCGTTTGACGCGCCATGGCCTGGGCCTGTAGGAGAGTTAGTGACGCTGGAAAAAGGCAATATTCACCTGCAGATTTATCCGCATGATGGTGCCAGGATAACCTCGTTAAAGGCATTTGGTTCTGAAGTATTACGCCAATGGCAGCCGCAGCGCAGAGCTTTTCAGTATGGCTGTTTCCCAATGGTGCCGTGGGCAGGGCGACTGGGGAATGCGACGCTGAATGCTGGTGGGCAATGTTATTCTTTACCCGCCAATAAACCACCACATGCGTTGCATGGTATGGCTTGTTACTCAACGTGGGAAATCATCGACAAAACAGCAGATTCCCTGACTTTACGTATGCCCCTGGCTTCACCGTGGCCCTGGCAAGGGGAAGTGATTCAGACTTTTTTGCTGGAGAACGATGCGCTGGTTTTGCAACTGGAAGTCCATTCACATGCCGATACATTCCCGGCCTCCGCAGGCTGGCATCCGTGGTTTGCGAAAAAGCTGACTCCGCAAAATACAGAATCGTTGCAGGTGCTTTTTGATGCGGACTGGCAAGAAGAAGCGGGTAGTGATGAACTGCCAACTGGAAATCGTATCTCTCCTCAAGTCGGTCCCTGGGATGACTGTTTTGGTTTTTATGACGGGGTGAAGGTTAAGTTACTGTGGCCTGGTAAACTCGCGATGACCATGACCTCTTCTGCAAACAGTCTGGTGGTATTTGATAAACAGCCCGATGCCACCTGTATTAACCCGCTGACTCAGGCACCTAACGCAATAAATCTAACGCCGGAATTTGTGACACCAGATAAGCCGCTGGTCATCGAAACTCGTTGGCAATTTACACCTGAATCTTAACCATTCATCTATTGCGAAAAAGCCAGTGAAATTACTCTGCTTTTTCGCAATCAGCATCACAAGATTACCCTTATTGCCACATAGCCAAACCCATCCTTTCCCGCTACAGTTAATTTCTTGTGGCGCGAAAGGAGGCAAAAATGCTCTATATCTTTGATTTAGGTAATGTGATTGTCGATATCGACTTTAACCGTGTGCTGGGAGCCTGGAGCGATTTAACGCGTGTTCCACTGGCTACGCTTAAGAAGAGTTTCCACATGGGCGAGGCGTTTCATCAGCATGAGCGTGGGGAAATTAGCGACGAAGCGTTCGCAGAGGCGCTGTGTCATGAGATGGCCCTGCCGCTAAGCTACGAGCAGTTCTCTCACGGCTGGCAGGCGGTGTTTGTTGCGCTGCGCCCGGAAGTGATCGCCATCATGCATAAACTGCGTGAGCAGGGGCATCGCGTGGTGGTGCTTTCCAATACTAACCGCCTGCATACTACCTTCTGGCCGGAGGAATACCCGGAAATCCGTGATGCTGCTGACCATATCTATCTGTCGCAAGATCTGGGGATGCGCAAACCTGAAGCACGAATTTATCAGCATGTTTTGCAGGCAGAAGGTTTTTCACCCAGCGATACGGTCTTTTTCGACGATAACGCCGATAATATAGAAGGAGCGAATCAGCTAGGCATTACCAGTATTCTGGTGAAAGATAAAACCACCATCCCGGACTATTTCGCGAAGGTGTTATGCTAAAAACCATTCAGGACAAAGCCAGGCACCGTACCCGTCCACTATGGGCCTGGCTAAAACTACTCTGGCAACGCATTGATGAGGACAACATGACAACCCTGGCAGGTAACCTTGCCTATGTGTCGTTGCTCTCATTAGTGCCGCTGGTTGCCGTTGTTTTTGCGCTTTTCGCCGCTTTTCCCATGTTTTCCGACGTCAGCATTCAGTTGCGTCACTTTATTTTTGCCAACTTTCTGCCTGCTACTGGCGATGTTATTCAGCGGTATATCGAACAATTTGTTGCCAATTCCAACAAGATGACCGCCGTTGGGGCGTGCGGGCTGATCGTCACCGCGTTATTGTTGATGTACTCCATCGATAGCGCGTTGAATACCATCTGGCGCAGTAAACGAGCGCGACCAAAAATTTACTCGTTTGCCGTGTACTGGATGATTTTAACGCTGGGGCCGCTGCTGGCAGGGGCCAGTCTGGCGATCAGTTCCTATTTGCTCTCCCTGCGCTGGGCGAGCGATCTCAATACTGTCATCGACAACGTGCTGCGTATTTTTCCGCTGCTGTTGTCGTGGATCTCCTTCTGGTTGCTGTACAGCATTGTTCCTACCATCCGCGTACCTAACCGCGACGCGATTGTCGGCGCGTTTGTCGCTGCACTCCTGTTCGAAGCAGGAAAGAAAGGTTTCGCGCTTTATATCACCATGTTCCCGTCATATCAGCTCATTTACGGCGTGCTGGCGGTGATCCCCATTCTCTTTGTCTGGGTCTACTGGACATGGTGTATCGTCTTGCTTGGCGCGGAAATTACTGTCACTCTCGGGGAATACCGCAAATTAAAACAAGCTGCTGAACAAGAAGAAGACGACGAACCATGATTGCATTAATTCAACGCGTAACCCGTGCCAGCGTCACCGTGGAGGGAGAAGTGACGGGCGAAATTGGCGCGGGACTTTTGGTGTTATTGGGTGTCGAAAAGGATGACGACGAACAGAAAGCAAACCGTCTGTGCGAGCGTGTGCTCGGCTACCGCATCTTTAGCGATGCCGAAGGCAAGATGAATCTCAACGTGCAACAGGCGGGCGGCAGTGTACTGGTTGTTTCCCAGTTTACCCTCGCCGCAGATACCGAACGGGGGATGCGCCCAAGTTTCTCCAAAGGCGCATCACCGGATCGCGCAGAGGCGTTATATGACTATTTCGTCGAACGCTGCCGTCAGCAAGAGATGAACACGCAAACAGGACGCTTCGCTGCGGATATGCAGGTATCGCTGGTCAATGATGGCCCCGTGACATTCTGGTTGCAGGTATGAGCCAGCTTCCAGGTTTGTCACGGGAAACAAGAGAGAGTATCGCTATGTATCACCTTCGGGTTCCACAAACAGAAGAAGAGTTAGAGCGTTACTATCAGTTTCGCTGGGAAATGTTGCGTAAGCCCCTGCATCAACCGAAAGGTTCGGAACGCGACGCGTGGGATGCGATGGCGCATCACCAGATGGTCGTCGACGAGCAGGGTAATCTGGTGGCGGTAGGCCGACTGTATATTAATGCCGACAATGAAGCGTCCATTCGCTTTATGGCCGTTCATCCCGACGTGCAGGACAAAGGGTTAGGAACGCTGATGGCGATGACCCTCGAATCTGTGGCGCGTCAGGAAGGTGTTAAGCGCGTGACCTGTAGCGCCCGCGAAGACGCGGTGGAGTTTTTCGCCAAGCTGGGGTTTGTTAATCAGGGAGAAATCACCACGCCAACCACCACGCCGATTCGCCATTTTTTGATGATTAAACCTGTCGCCACTCTGGATGATATTTTGCATCGCGGCGACTGGTGCG
This sequence comes from Escherichia sp. WS3227_2, assembly GCF_046486495.1. NCBI lineage: Bacteria > Pseudomonadati > Pseudomonadota > Gammaproteobacteria > Enterobacterales > Enterobacteriaceae > Escherichia > Escherichia sp. WS3227_2. Next base: position 95,872 of record NZ_JBJQLG010000015.1, on the reverse strand, counting down.
CCCAGCTTCAGCAGGCGTGGTACGAACATATCCCGCTAAGCGAAAAAATGGGCGTGCGCATTCAGCAATATACCGGGCAAAAATTTATCACCACCATGCCGGAAACCGGCAATCAGAATCCGCACCATACGCTGTTTGCCGGGAGTTTATTCTCACTGGCAACGCTCACCGGTTGGGGGCTTATCTGGCTGATGCTGCGTGAACGCCACCTCGGCGGAACGATTATTCTGGCGGATGCGCATATTCGCTACAGCAAGCCGATTAGCGGTAAACCTCATGCGGTAGCCGACCTCGGTGCCTTAAGCGGCGATCTCGACCGTCTGGCGCGCGGACGAAAAGCACGGGTGCAAATGCAGGTCGAAATCTTTGGCGACGAGACGCCGGGCGCGGTGTTTGAAGGGACGTATATCGTTCTGCCTGCGAAGCCATTTGGCCCGTATGAAGAGGGCGGGAACGAAGAAGAGTAGCTGATGGAGAGGGGCGGTGTTGCCTCTCTCACTCATTCAGGTCATTTACATTAGCCTCTGACTATTCCGGTTATATTGAATAAGAACTCTATAAATTTTTATTCTTCGTTGGCACCATACGTGTCTTGCTACATCACTGTTCAGGAGCATTTAAATATTATTTGTAGAGCTGAGTGGCTATTATCGCCGATAATGCTTAATTCATAATATTAGTTCAGATTTGAGCGATTTTTGATAGTCAAAACCCTCTCTGGTGCCATACTTTTCTCATAAATATTTTTAAAGTCTATAGCTAACAAACATTATGCAAAGATAATGGGCTGGCGTCATTGTCAGTATCATTCATTTACTGCTTCTGGATGTTGTAAATAATTATGTGGCATGTTTGCTCTTAAACCGTGGGAAGGAGGCTGTAATGGTTGCCAATATTAATCTCATTAAACAAGAAAGTTATTCTATTGTTAATTTAGAAAAACAGCTAATGAGTAATGAATCACCGAAGCAAACGCTATTAAATGATTTTTCACATCGCCTTAAAATGGAAGGTGAGGAGCAACTTTGCGATTGTGTTAACGAACTTAAACTCGGGTTGTCGAGTAATAATAAATATGACCTGTTTAAAAATAAAGAAACCTCACTGTGGAAACGCAAAGTACCAGAAAGTGCAGCGCTGGCAATGACGGGAACAGTATATAAATTATTTGGTAGTCGCTTACTCAACGCCCGCAATCAGTTAGATAAAAATCTCCTCGAAATGGCTATGCAAATGGTTTATGGCAAAGATATGGTGACAAAGTCCGGGGATATATTGATTGATATACAATTAAACAAGGATGGCAGCCTCCAGAGTAAGCACTACACATTTGATGTAGGTGAAGTTATAAACAGTTATAATATTGACCTCTTTGTGAATGCTTCGAGTATTAATCAAACTTACTTACATGATAAAAATCCTGGTGACGTTATTAGCCTGTATGGCACTTTAGATAACATTCCTCTTGTAGTTAAGGAATGCACGGGTAAAAATCATCAAATTAACGTTAAAGCCAAATTGCCTCAAGAACGAAGTGAAAAAGTTGAGGATATGTGTGAAAGAATGAGAGGTGGCATCTCTATGTTTAATCACACTACAAAAACAGCTGGTAATATAGAGCATAATTTGCAGCTAAGTTTTCTCGTGGATTCACGACCGTCGATCACAAATAAATACTCAGCCAAAGATGTAGGGGAAGATATACTTGCATTGCCCGTCAACGTATATCATGCAGATTTTAAAATTAAAATCAATAATGCAGTAGAGAAGGCTTCGTCAATTGTGTTATGTGCTGTGCAAAAAAATCTCCATGCAGCAAGGAAGGTTCTTAGCGGGATAATAGGAAATGTGCCAAAAAATAATAAACCAAAAACAATCATTTTGGATTTACGTTTTCTTAGTGCAATTAAGCAGAAGGTTTTTTTGGGCAGTGAAAAACCGTTGTTTGTAAAGCATACCGCAACGATGAGGGAGGCATGTAAGGAATTACCGCAGCTAGTGGAGTATGTTCCTTTAGCCTGTGAAGCGCATAGCCATCGCAGCGTCGCCCTTGCCAAAACCGTGGCTGCGCCCATCATGGCGACAGGTGTGGGCTCGGCTTTAATGTATGCAACATCATCAGGACCGTATTATGCGCAAAGTCTTTCTGGTTCGCCGGATATCGAGATGATAAAAAATCGCATGGCTGAATTGTTTAACCAATCGGATATTACTGTGCGCAACAAATATAGCCCGGCTTTTGATAAATGGAATGAACTGGTAGATAAATTAAATCACGAAAGAAATACAGTTCCGTTTGCGTGTTTGACCACCATTTTAGCGACGGCGATAAATGAAGCTCCTGAGGGGGATACGAATGTTGCCGTTGTGATGGGGTGTAAATCTGCGAAAGATCGCACGATATCCATTGTCCTTGGCAACTCGATGTTGCAAACACTCCTTGAAAAACGCCTCGCCGATGGTAGAGAAATAGAAAAGCTTTTTGATCAACAGGGATATTTTAGTTGCGATTCATTAACAGCCAAAGAATTAATGATGTTAAAAGACCTTTTTGATATTCGAGTTCTTCATCTCTCTAACAAATTTAATGTTGGGTTGCAAGGTAATATCAACACGGATGTTTTACAAGATTCGTTTTTTAAAAATGTCGATTTCATTCATGAATCTAGCTCGTATACCGTAGGGATGGGAGTCTGAAGAGTAAAACTCATTAGAATTACCAGAATTCGGCCAATGCATTGCAAAAATGACATACAAAGAGAGATGTGCGCAGGCACTTAGCCGCGAGGGGCATGGCGAAGCCATACAGAAAGCACCAGCATTCAGAACTCCTGTGAAAGCGGCATAGTGCCGCTGCTCAGGAGTTACCTTCCCGCTCTCCAGGCCACATCCCGCAGCGCCGATCGCGCAGCCTCACTGATACCACCTAACTGAAAAAATCCGTGGATAACGCCAAGGTAGCGTTGGCAGGTGCATTGCACTCCTTGCCCTGTCATGCGGTGATACAACGCTTCACCTTCATCGCAAAGTGGGTCGTATTCAGCGGTAATGATATGTACAGGTGGCAAGCCATTGAAATCATCGCGCCAAAGAGGGCTGGCTTCAGGATGCCTGCGTTCAATGCCTGGCAGATACATCTCAAAGCCGCTCAGTAAAGTGTCGCGTGTGATGATGTAATCGTGACCATTGCGTATGTAGCTTTCGAAATGCGCAGTCGCATCAAGCATGGGATAAATTAAGATGAGTTGTGCCGGTTGCCACTCGCCAGCACGCTTTAATCGCAAAGCAGTTACCAGCGCCAGATGTCCGCCCGCACTGTCACCGGCAAGAGTTATCCGTTGTTTATCAACGCCGAGTCGTTCGGCGTGTTGCCAGACTAATTCTGCACCTCGTTGCGCATCATCATGGGCGGCGGGGAAAGTCTGTTCCGGTGCCAGCCGATACTGGACGGCAATAACCCGACATTGCCCGTAATAGGCTAACTGGCGCAGCTGGTTGTCGTGAGTTGCGAACCCGCCGCTAACAAAACAGCCACCGTAGTAATAAATTATCGTCGGGAGTAATGTCGGGGCATTCAGCGGTGACACTATTCGTAAGATCATCCCTTCAAGTTCGATAGTCTGAATATCTACCCGCGTTTCTGTCTCACCCGCAAGGACAGCGCTGGCGATATAGCCCTCCCTGCGCTGCGCAATACTTTGTTGACGCGATGAGGGGCGACCCGCAGCGATAAACTCTTCGACTAACTCTGCAATTCCTTTTTCCAGTGCCATAGTAGAACTCATTTTGCTGTATGAATGTACAGTTTTATACACCCGTTTTTGCTGGATGGATACAGGGAAATTCACGGGCGTGAAAAATCTGGAAAGCGCCTCGCAAATGTAAAGACAAACCCGGCAGAGACGTGGTTTTGCTGGAGCACTATCAGTAAGCTAGTGGTTTCAAGGGTACGTCAATGACGTACAAAAAGGATTGTTACTCTAAGCCAATGGCGTATAATTATGCTCTTCATCGAAACGGAAATTTTTACTGAAGATGTTCAAAAACTGCTGACCGACGATGAATTCAGTCGTTTTCAGTTTTTCCTGGCCTTGAATCCTGACTATGGTGAGGTAATACCTGAAACTGGTGGGTTAAGAAAGGTTCGATGGGTGTCAGGAGGAAAGGGGAAACGTGCTGGTGTCAGGGTTATTTACTTTCATCAGGTTAAACATTATGAGATCAGATTACTGCTTATTTATCGTAAGGGTATTTTAAAGATGATCTGTCTCCCCAGGAAAAAGCAATGCTCCGGTTGTTAAATACGAGGTGGTAAATGGATAAGGCACTTTTTGAGCGGTTGACTCACAGCATGGCCCAGATGAATGAAATTATTGAAGGAACGCGACAGCCTTCACGGACTTTTGAAGTTGATGCTATGAAAATCAAAGAAATACGCCGCGCTTCAGGGTTGTCACAATCTAAATTTGCCGAACTTATTTCCGTAAGCGTAGACACGTTGCGTAACTGGGAGCAGGGGCGACGTTCACCGACTGGGCCTGCAAAGGCTTTGCTGCGAGCGATTGCCAATGATCCGCAACATGTGCTGCAGGCACTTAACCGTTAGAGGCATGGTTATGCCATACAGAAAGCACCAGCATTCAGAACTCCTATGAAAGCGGCATAGTGCCGCCTGCTCAGGAGTTTTACTATGACCCGTAATCGTGCTGAACGTCGCCATCATATGGCGCGATTAAAAAAAATCCGCTGCCGTTATCGCACTGCAGGCGATGGAAGCAAAAAAGCATCAGGTATTTGCTTTCGTACTCCCTGTATTTGTTCTTGTTGGATGTGTGGGCATCGACGCTATCATAATGGTCCCCGCGTATCGGAAATTCGTGCAAAAGCACGCTATGCGAATTAAGGGAAAATGATGAACTATTTTAAGGAAGCACATTTTTAGAACTCTTAACAGGAGACTAAAAATGTCCACGCTTAATACGCGTAAAGATAGGGATCGTAATGGTAAAGCGAAGCCACATAATCATTCAGGGATCCCAACACTTACAGGTAAATGGCGTCACCCTTCAATGGATTGTTGGGTAAACTACAGTACACCGGGCGATCATGAATGGAAGCGGCTCTATACTACGCTTCGCCGTCGCGCAGATGATCGACGCCAATGTCATCGGGTAATGCAGGGGGATGATCCAGAAGGAATCGTCTGGTTCCCGGACTGTTATCCACAAATTTACTACTACTAACAATTAAAGACCGGTTGGTGCGGCACTGACCGGTCAGTTATGAATGGTAGATTTCACCTTAAACCCTGGTGCGGTAAAGCTGCTGACTTTTTCGGGTACACCATCCTGATGAAGCAAATGAACACCCAATCAAAAAAATATTCTTGAATATAAAATATTTATAGCACCCATAATTCATCCTTATTATTTGTTGTTTCTTTTCTGTAGATGTGTCCCCGCTTAATTAAAAGTAATAAACCATCCTGGGTTATTACTAAACCATTTTTGAGTAACAATTGAAATAACTGCAACTGTTACATTATCTTTGGATGCCGTCTCGCAAAAACAAAACGACATGCAAAAATCCGCTTTTTTTAAATGATTTTCCGGCGTAATTTTCGCACATACATTAATGAGTAATATATGTAAGGTGGTGGTAATGGCGATGAATACGGTTTTTCTTCATTTATCAGAAGAGGCAATTAAACGGCTGAACAAGCTTCGGGGCTGGCGTAAGGTTTCACGATCTGCAATTTTACGCGAAGCGGTAGAGCAATATCTGGAGCGTCAGCAATTCCCGGTGCGTAAAGCAAAGGGAGGCAGGCAAAAGGGGGAGGTAGTTGGTGTTGATGATCAGTGTAAGGAGCATAAGGAATGACAAAAATTTTTCATTCTTGAATATAAAAAAACAGATGCCCTTATTCTGGTATTAATACAAGGCTGTTTTACTTGAACTTATAATAACTGCAACTGTTACATCATATCTGGAAAACGCCTCGCAAAAATAAAAAATGATGCGTAAATGCGCTTTCTTTAAAGATTCGGCAAGGGTACTTTTCTCTCCATAGATTCAAAAATGATATTGGCGAGATATTTATGAACTCTCTGGCAGGTATAGATATGGGCAGAATTTTACTCAATTTATCGAATGAGTTGTTTAAGCAACTTGATGATCTCGAGGTGCAGCGTAATCTTCCTCGTGCGGAGCTATTACGGGAAGCGGTAGATCAATACCTGGTAAATCAATCGCAAACAGCAAGAGCCAGTGCTTTTGGCATCTGGCAAGGGAGTGAGGAAGATGGTGTCGAATACCAGCGTAAGCTGCGCGAGGAATGGTAATGGCAAAAAGATTTGGCTATTTGATATCGATATTGTTATCGATTTGTTCAGTGTGAAAATTGAGGCAAAACAGGCACTGGCAGCATAGCTTGAGGTGGTAACGCGGAATAAGAGAGATGGTGTCGTCACACCCTATGAACTGTAATCCGGGCGACCTGCGCCACCCGGAAAACGTCAGAGATTACTCTCCTTCACCCGGAAACAGGAACGGGTTGATGGAACTGCGGGCGTAGCCTTCTTGCTCCATTCGCGCGTCCAGTACCAGAGAGGCGAGGTCATCTGCCACGGCTTCAACTTTCGGTTCTTTTTCCTGATAAAGAATCTTCAGGTAAGTGCCGCAGTCATCGCAGCTTTCGGCTTTAATCGCGGCCTGTTCGTCATCCAGCGACCAGTAATGCAGTTTGCCGCTCTGCTCGCAGTTGCTGCATTTTACGCGCACTACGTGCCATTCGGTTTCACACAGGTTGCAGTGCAGGTAACGCAGCCCCTGAGTGGTGCCAATTTGCACCATGCTGGACACCGGCATAGAGCCACATACCGGGCAATATTGACGTTGTTCGCCGTATTCAGCGCGGGCTTTGCCGGGGATCAGATTGGCCATCTGCGCCCAGTAGAGCGACAGTGCAGCCCAGATAAACGGCGCTTTATCGCTACTGACGGATGAGAAATCAGAGGCAAACAGTGCGCTGGCCATATCTTCCAGCTCCTGAGTTGATGCCTTCTCCAGATTCTCAATCACTGCCAGCGCCGGGCCGCTCATTTCAGGTTTAAGCTCAGCAATTAGCGCCATCAGCAGCTTTTGCCAGTGCTTATCACGCGGCAGAACGTGAATATCCAGCGGGGGCTTGCCTTGTGCGCTGGCTTCTTTAATTCGTGCAGTCAGATCCATCTCCAGCGGATGGTCGTACAGCACCACTTCCTGGGCGTGGGCGATAAGCGCAGCAAAGCGCAGGTAATCACCCAGCGGATTATTTTCTGCCAGCTCGCGCAGACGCTCGGCGCGGCGGTGGTATAAATTCTTGAGCCGAGGGAACAATAACGGCGGAATCATATCCGCCGTACGTTTCTCGCTCGAACCCAGCTCATCTTGCGGGATTATGCGAATACTCATTCAGCTTTCTTTTCCGTTGTCTTGCGGACCTCACGGTACCAGCGCGGGTGATGTTTCTTCGCCCAGGCGCTGGTAACCCATCCTTCCACCATGGCGGTAATCGTGCCTTTCACCCAAAGGGCGGCGTAGATATGCACCATGATAACCACAATTAACGCCACTGCGGCAAATGAATGCAGCATTAACGCGAATCGGATCACCGGGATTGAGAAAGCAGGCGCAAAATAAGGACGCCAGATAATCACGCCGCTCACCAGCAGCAGAACCAGGAAAATAATCGCCGCCCAGAAAACGCATTTCTGACCGAAGTTATAACGCCCGGTGTCACCTACTTCCTCGTTGACGACGATCTTACGAATATTCTTCGCCCAAAAGATATCATCCCGATTGATTAGGTTGTGATGCCAGTAACGGAAAAACATGATGATGAACGAGGCAAACATAACCACGCCGACAAACGGGTGCAGAATTCGCGCCAGCTGCGGTGTGCCCATGATTTGCATCAACCAGTTGAAGGACGGGAACAAAAAGCCAAGCCCGCTCACCGCCGCCAGGATGAAGCAGAAGGCGGTGATCCAGTGGTTGATACGTTCCGGCGCGGTGTAGCGCACGATGGTGTCACGTCGTTTCATTTGCGCTCCTCGTCTTTCTCTTCGTGCAGATTATTCTCTTCCTCATCCGCACGGTTCGGACCGACACCCACGTAGTGGAAGATACTGGCCGCGAAGGTAGCCGCAAAGCCAACAGCTGCGAGCGGTTTCCAGATGCCTTTCCAGAATTTCACGGTTTCGCTGATTTCCGGGTTCTCCGGCAAGCCATGATACAGATTTGGCTTGTCAGCATGGTGCAGCACGTACATAACGTGTGTACCACCAACGCCTGCCGGATCGTACAGACCCGCATTGTCGTAACCGCGAGTTTTCAGCTCCGCCACGCGCTCGCTCGCCAGCGTTTTCATCGACTCTTTCGTACCGAAGTGAATCGCGCCCGTTGGGCAGGTCTTCACGCAGGCCGGTTCTTGCCCAACCACCACGCGGTCAACGCACAGCGTACATTTGTAGACGCGGTTGTCTTCCGGGTTGAGGCGCGGAATGTCGAACGGACAGCCCGCAATGCAATAACCGCAGCCGATGCACTGCTCGGACTGGAAGTCGACGATACCGTTGGCATACTGAATAATTGCTCCTTCCGCCGGGCACGCTTTCAGGCAGCCTGGATCGGAACAGTGCATACAGCCGTCTTTGCGGATCAGCCATTCCAGTTTGTCGTTCTGTTCCACTTCCGAGAAGCGCATCACCGTCCACGATTTGGCACTTAAATCATTGGGGTTGTCGTACACCCCAATGTTATTGCCGACGGTATCGCGAATGTCGTTCCACTCTGAACACGCCACCTGACAGGCTTTACAGCCGATACAGGTGGTGACGTCGATGAGTTTCGCCACTTCTTCCTGGAAGTCCCGCGCCTGAGGCGCGGGGGTCAGACCGTTAGTCGCGGAACGACGAATGATATCTTGCGATTGATAAGCCATATGTCGTCTCCGTTACACCTTTTCCACATTCACAAGGAAGGACTTAAACTCTGGCGTCTGCGTGTTCGCATCACCAACGAATGGCGTTAACGTATTGGCAATAAAGCCTTTTTTCGCAACACCTTCATAGCCCCAGTGAATCGGAATACCGATGGTATCGATATCTTTGCCGTTCGCTTTCAGCGTGCGAATACGTTTGGTCACCACCGCTTTGGCTTTGATATAGCCACGGTTGGAGGAGACTTTCACGGTATCGCCCTGGGCAATGCCAAGTTTATTCGCCAGCGACTCACCGATTTCCACAAACTGCTCTGGTTGCAAAATCGCGTTCAACAGCGCGTGTTTGGTCCAGTAGTGGAAGTGCTCGGTCAGACGATAGGTGGTTCCGACATACGGGAACTTATCGGCTTTACCCAACGCTTCGGCGTCGTCTTTAAAGATACGTGCAGCCGGGTTCGAGATAACGTTTGGATGCAGCGGGTTAGTTCCCAGCGGCGTTTCAAACGGCTCGTAGTGTTCCGGGAACGGACCTTCCGCCATCTTATCGAGGGCAAACAGACGCCCCATGCCTTCCTGCTGCATGATAAACGGCCCAACACCGCTGCCCGGAGGCGCTGCGCTGTAGTCCGGAATATCCCAGCCGGTCCACTTAGTGCCGTCCCATTTCAGCAACTGACGCTTCGGATCCCACGGGTTACCCTGCGGATCTGCGGAGGCGCGGTTATACAGAATGCGGCGGTTAAGCGGCCATGCCCATGCCCAGCCCAGCGTGTTACCGAGGCCAGACGGATCGGCGTTATCACGACGCGCCATCTGGTTGCCTTCCGGCGTCCAGCTACCGGCGAAAATCCAGCAGCCACAGGAGGTTGTACCGTCATCGCGCAGTTGGGCAAACGAGCTAAATTGTTGGCCTTTCTTGACGATAACCGCCCCGGTTGCCGGATCGGTAATATCGGCCAGCGCCTTACCGTTGCTCTCCATCGCCACTTCTTCTGAAGATGGCTCATGCGGAATGGCGTAGTTCCATGTCATGTTCAGCACCTGGTCCGGGTTCGCGCCACCCTGTTCGGCATACATCTTGCGCAAGCGCAGGAAGATACCGGAGAGGATCTCGCCGTCAGTCAGCGCAATCCCCGGGGCGTCCGCACCTTTCCAGTGCCACTGTAACCAGCGACCGGAGTTAACGATTGAACCGTTCTCTTCCGCGAAGCAGGTCGATGGCAGACGGAACACTTCGGTCTGGATCTTCGACGAGTCAACTTCGTTCAGCTCACCGTGGTTCTGCCAGAAGTTAGAGGTTTCAGTGTTCAGCGGGTCGATGGTGACGAGGAACTTCAGTTTCGACAGACAACCGATCACTTTGTTTTTGTTCGGGAATGAGGCAACAGGGTTAAAGCCCTGGCAGATATAGCCATTGACCTTGCCCTCTTTCATCATCTCGAAGTATTGCAGGACGTCGTAGCCTTTATCCCACTTCGGCAACCAGTCAAAGCCCCAGCTATTTTCCGCCGTCGCTTTATCACCAAAGAAGGCCTTCATCATGGAGACGAAGAATTTCGGGTAGTTGCCCCAGTAGTTTACCTGGCCTTCCAGCAGCGGTTTTGGCGTGTTGGCGGTAAGGTAGGTTTGCAGATCGGTCTGCTTCTCGCTCGGCAGCGTCATGTAACCCGGCAGGCTCTGCGACAGCAGCCCCAGGTCCGTCAGCCCCTGAATATTGGAGTGACCGCGCAGGGCGTTAACGCCGCCGCCTGCCATCCCCATATTGCCGAGCAGCAGCTGGATCATCGCCATCGTACGAATGTTTTGCGCACCAACAGAGTGTTGCGTCCAGCCGAGGGCATACAGGAACGAGGCAGTTTTATCGTGAGCACTGGTTTCGGCGATGTATTCGCAGACTTTCAGGAACGCGTCTTTTGGCGTACCACAGATGTTTTCAACCACATCTGGCGTGTAGCGGGAAACGTGCTGTTTCAGCAAGTTCCACACGCAGCGCGGATGTTGCAGCGTGGTATCGCGTTTGGCGAAGCCGTTTTCGTCCAGTTCGTAAGTCCAGGAGGATTTATCGTACTTGCGTTTTTCCGCGTCATAGCCGGTGAACAGGCCATCTTCAAAGCCGTAATCCTCACGCACGATCAGGCTGGCGTTGGTATAGGCTTCGGTATATTCGCGGTTGAATTTTTCATTGTTCAGCAGGTACAGCAATACGCCTGACAGGAAAGCAATGTCAGTACCGGAACGAATAGGGGCATAGTAGTCAGCCACCGCCGCCGTACGCGTAAAGCGAGGATCGATCACAATCAGCTTCGCGCCATTGTGAATTTTGGCTTCCATCGCCCAGCGGAACCCGACCGGGTGAGCTTCAGCGGCGTTACCGCCCATCACCACGACGAGGTTGGCATTCTTGATGTCGACCCAGTGGTTGGTCATCGCACCGCGACCAAATGTTGGAGCAAGACTTGCTACCGTTGGTCCGTGTCAGACACGCGCCTGGTTGTCGACCGCGAGCATACCCAGCGCGCGGGAGAATTTTTGCGTTAAATAGCCGGTTTCGTTACTCGACGCGGAAGCACACAGCATCCCGGTGGAGAGCCAGCGGTTAACAGTCACGCCTTCGGCGTTTTGCGCAATGTAGTTAGCATCGCGGTCTTCTTTCATCAGTTTGGCGATGCGATCAAACGCCTCTTCCCAACTGATTTGCTGCCATTTATCAGAACCTGGCGCACGGTATTCCGGAAACTTCAGACGGCTTTCGGAGTGGATGAAATCCACCAGGCCAGCGCCTTTCGGACAAAGTGCACCGCGGTTGACCGGGTGATCCGGATCGCCTTCGATATGGAAGATAGATGCTTTGGCGTTTTTTGCTCCGTCACCGAGGCTGTACATCAACAGCCCACAGCCTACGGAACAATAGGTGCAGGTATTACGGGTTTCGCGGGTGCGCAGCAGTTTATACTGCCGAGTTTCCGCGAGTGCTACGCTGGGTGCAAAACCCAGTGCCGCTGCCGTGGTGCCTGCCATACCGCCAGCGCAGATCTTAAAGAACTGCCTTCTGCTGACCTGCATGGATTGCTCCTTGTTTCGACATTGTCACGTCCCATTTACATTCGCTTGCTGCGTGTGCAGGGAGTGGGAGTTATTTTTCTTTGCGGAAGGGGCCGCAAAGGTCCAGAATTGGCTCAATTTCCCTCCATCCAGGAAGGGTTTGTAACAGAATACCATAATGTTGGTGTGTGTGTTCTTATCTGGTTAAGAGAAAGTGAAAAAAACACAGCAAAAAGAAATCGAAAATGTGACAAATGTCACAGGTGTTCGTCAAATTGAGTTATGGCGGCGTGATGATTTACAACACCCACGGTTAGATGAGGTGGCGGAAGAGGTTCCCGTTGCGCTGGTCTACAACGGCATTTCGCATGTAGTGATGATGGCGTCACCCAAAGACCTTGAGTACTTTGCGCTCGGTTTTTCGCTTTCCGAGGGGATAATCGAAAGTCCACGCGATATCTTCGGTATGGATGTCGTTCCTTCCTGTAATGGTCTGGAAGTGCAAATTGAGCTTTCCAGCCGCCGCTTTATGGGGTTGAAGGAGCGTCGCCGGGCACTGGCGGGACGTACGGGATGTGGCGTGTGCGGCGTGGAGCAACTTAATGACATCGGAAAACCGGTGCAGCCGCTACCGTTCACCCAGACGTTTGATCTCAACAAACTGGATGATGCATTACGTCATCTCAATGATTTCCAGCCAGTGGGGCAACTGACCGGTTGTACTCACGCCGCCGCCTGGATGTTGCCATCTGGCGAACTGGTCGGCGGGCATGAAGACGTGGGTCGCCATGTGGCGCTGGACAAACTGTTAGGCCGCCGGTCACAAGAAGGGGAAAGCTGGCAGCAAGGTGCGGTACTGGTTTCCAGTCGTGCCAGTTATGAAATGGTGCAAAAGTCGGCGATGTGCGGCGTAGAGATTTTGTTTGCGGTGTCTGCCGCGACCACGCTTGCTGTAGAAGTGGCTGAACGCTGTAATTTGACGCTGGTGGGCTTTTGTAAACCGGGTCGGGCAACGGTTTATACCCATCCGCAGCGTTTGAGCAATTAATTAAAATAAGTCCTGCGATATATATTAAATTGCAGGACTTATTCATTTCGTGAATTTTATTATTTTATTTATAAACAAAACGCGTGTAGTGGCGTTAACGCCTGCGCTGCAACCTATTGATGGCGTGGCGGTGAGTTATATTGATGCTGCCGTGGCGTTGGGTAATACCATTAACGAAATGGATAAATATTACACCCAGGAAAATTATAAAGACGATGCGTTTGCGAAAGGGAAAACGCTGCACCAGACATTCTTAAAAAATCTTGAAGCCTTTGAACCTGTAGCAGAATCTTATCATGCGGCGATTCAGGAAATTAACGATAAGCGCCAGCTTGCGGAATTGAAAAATATTGAAGAAAGAGAAGGGAAAACATTCCACTACTACTCTCTGGCAGTCATGATTTCAGCGAAACAAATTAATAACCTGATATCGCAAAATAAGTTTGATGCAGAAGCGGCAATGAAGAAAGTGTCTGAACTGGAAACGCTGGTGGCGCAAGCCAAAGAAGCGGATAAAAGCGGCATGAATTTCTCGTTTATTAATTCGGCAAGCCAGTATCAACTCGAGGCTAAAAAATACGTTCGCCGCATCAGAGATAAAGTCCTGTACTCTGACTGGGATAAAGAGCAACTTCAGGACGCAAACTCAATCTGGATGGTCGACGACTCATTTCCGCGAGCGTTACGCGAGTACAACGAAATGGTCGATGACTATAATAGCCTGCGTTAAACGTTTTTGATTTTGGTGATAAATGCAGTGTCGGATGCGGCGCATCCGACACAGTTCACCCCTTGTGAAGTAACTCCATAAATGCCTCATATCCTGTTAACCCGGCAATAACCTCTGCCGGATGCTGACACAATACGCTTGCCAGATAGCTAAATATTTTTAGCTCATGACGTGCATCGGCGGCGGCGCAGGCGATCAAGACATGGTTAACTACTTCGTTATTCACCTCAACCGGTTGGGCGAGGGTAATAAAAAATCCACGAAAACGTCGTTCCTGTTCGCTCCAGCAATGTGGGATGGCGAGACGATTAACAATCAGGTTTTCGCCTTCGCTTTCGCGGGCGATGATCCGTTGTGCTTCATCGGCGGTAATATGGTGTTGTGCGACTAATTGCGCACAAATTTGCCGGGTAATATGTTGCCAGCTTTCACCGCGTACATTCGAATAATGAAAACTTCCGGGGGTAGAGAAAAAACGCTCCGGTTGCTGGCGAATAAATGCCGTCGCCAGAAAATGTTTTATTTGTTCGATACCGGCAGCCGTAATGATATTTTTTACGGTGATGCAATTATTTACCGTGTCATCCAGTAAATAATGGCTGTTGTTAATGATCAATAACGGCTCAATCTCTTCGCGAATGGCAACAAGTTCGCTTAAGCTACGGGCAATAATCACCCGACAATTTAAAACATCGCGCTCAATGGCGAGCTGATTAATAGTGGCAATCGCGTTCTGATCAGAGAGCAAAATGATCGGCTGGCGTTCGTTTTGATGCCGTTCCAGCGCACAGGCAAAATACAAACCGATCAGATCGCTGTCGAAAAGGGGAATATCGAGTTGTTCACGCAGTAGCGTAATAAAGTGCAGACTCATATCAAAGGCCGCAGGCCAGGCGGCTTTCAGGTTATTCATGCTGCTTTGGCGGTGCTCACCAATCCACACCGGCGCGGCAAGGCAACGTAATAAATGCCCGGTAATATTCTCAACCAGTTGCGTATCAATAATATTCAATGACGCAATGCCCGGCACCCTTTGCAGCACCCCCTGCACATTATCGGCAGAAATTACCTGTGCTTGCTGATGCTGTTTCTCTATCAAACCCGTCAGGGTTCTTACAGCGTTATCACCAAGAAACAGGCCGCTATATTCAACGATTTGTTTTATCTCGTCACCGGGATATTGCGGCCACTCATCGGTCAGTTGATTACGCAGGGCGTAAATCGCCAGAATCAGGCTGGAGAGATAATCACCCTGCATCAGCGGCCAGCGGTGTTGGTTGTCGCAGACCGTGGATAATTGCTGAAGGTTGTCTCGTGTTACGCCCGCCAGAGGAATTAAAAACGGATCTTTGCGCAGCAAGTTCGCCAGCAATATAACGCGTTTCTCTTCTGTCTCATCAATGAAATGGCCCAAACCGGGGCGACTGGCCAGGCAGCAAGTACGTTCATAACGCTGTTTCAGGCGGGGCAGACGCTCTGCTACCCACGTTTCTGGCAAATTAAGCGCCGAGGCGAGTTGCGCACGGGGAGTGAAAGTATTCAGTAATAACAGCGCCAGCAGCCGATCGTCGTTATCGTGCTTTTGCAGCAACTGAAAAAAACTGCGGCGCTCGAAGATTTCCAGCTGATAGCCCGCACTGCCACTGGCGAAAATGCGGGCTTTGCCGTTAAGGGTGAAGTTGAGATAGTCAATATCACGCAGGATGGTCCTGCCAGAAACGCCAGTCTGATGCGCCAGCTCGCCAGGCGTGCGCGGCTGTTGCTCCAGCAGATCGACAATCTTTAACTGGCGTTCGTTTAGCATTAATCCACCTGACGGAACTGGCTAAACGCGTTGACTTTCTCCGCAGTTAAGGTCGTCAGAAAACCCCGTATCAGCGTGAGCAGAGCATCATAATCGGCTTTTGAAATCATACCGCTGTTGGCGTGCAGATAACGAGTTGGCAGACACAGCGCGACAACCGGACGCCCGCCGCCCATTACGTTGTAGCGCCCGCCATCCGTCGCACCGGTTTTCATAGTGGAAAATTGCAGCGGTAAATCATTCTGCGTGGCACAGCTTTTTAACGCTGCTACCAGTTTCTGGTTGGGGAAGTAGCGCTTGTCAAACAGCATCAGCCCCGGCCCGTTGCCCAGTTTCAGCGGATATTTAATGTTATCAATGCCTGGAACATCGCCCGCGACAGCGGTATCCAGCACGATCACCACATCCGGTTTAATGTGTTCAGCCGAGGTTTGCGCCCCGCGTAGCCCAACTTCTTCTTCCACACTGCCAACGCCATACAGCGTAATTTCGGGGTTATTCACCGTCTGCAATAGCTCAGCCATCATCGCGCAGCCGATGCGATTATCCAGAGCCTTGCCGACCACTTTATCTTCGCCCCAGCAGGCAAAATTGGCCTCAGGGCTAATAAAATTGCCAATTTCCACGCCGCGTTTTTCCACCTCTTCGCGACTGTTCGCGCCAATATCAATGAACATCTCATCAAATGACAGCGGTTGTTGCTTTTGCTTTTCCGTTAACGCATGAGGCGCGACGGAACCAATCACACCAGGGATTTTAAATCCCTTGTGTGTGCGTATGGTTACCCGGTGGTTGAGCATCGACTGATTCCACCAGCCGCCAATGGTGGTAAAACGCAGAAAACCGCTCTCGTCGATGTGGGTGACCATAAAGCCGACCTCATCCATATGCCCGACAACGGCAACTTTTGGACCTTTATTCCCCTTACGGGCAACAAAGCTGCCCAGACCATCAAAGGTGATCTCATTAACGCAAGGTTCCAGCGTGTTTATCAGAATGTCGCGAACTTCCTGTTCATCGCCGCTGACGGCGCTGGCTTCGCACAACTGTTGCAGTAACTCAATGTTCATGGACAAGCTCCTGTTGCGCAGCTTTGGCTTTGCGGCGTAACCATAATCCTTTCAGGACGATAATGAATAAAATGTTCAGCGCGAGGCCAATCGCCAGCACCAGATAAAACGAACCTACCGGCGACATCAGGCCGATCAGCGGGTCAAAGATACCCAAACCAGGTGCCAGACGTTTGATTCCGAAAGCGATCACCAGCACGCCGGTAATACCGCCCGCCAGCGTATTGGCGGTAATCATCGGCAACGGAGCTGCCAGAGCGTAAGGAATAGCCGGTTCGGTTGCGACTGTGGCACCGACCACAATGGCACTACTGGCAGCCTCTTTTTCCTGTCGGGTAAACAGTTTGGGCGCAATGAACGTCGCAAGACCTGCCGCGACAGGTGGCATCAGCGCGACAACGCCGACGATGGCGTACCAGTCGTAAATGTGTTTTTCCAGCAGTGAGAAGCAGAAGAACCAGGCGGTTTTATTGATAGGGCCGCCCATATCGAACGCCAGCATCGCACCGACCAAAAACGCTGCCGCAAACTTCATTGACGGAGGAATGGTGTTCAGGAAGTGCAGCAACCCGCCCATGAGGTCGGACATCACCGGTCCGATAACGTAGTAAGTCAGTACGCCGAAAACCAGCAAAGTGACGAACGGGATCAGCATGGAACCGAGCAGCGGTTGTAATGCTTTGCCAAGGCGCACTTTGCGGAACCAGAAGACGAAATAGCCAATCGCCAGCCCCAGCACCACCGCACCGAGGAAGCCCGCGCCAGACTGGGTGCCGAGCAGGGCTTTGTCGTTCGCCAGATAACAAACCAGAAACGCCGGAGCGAAAGCGGGTTTATCGGCAATCGACGAGGCAATATAAGCGCCCATGATGGGGATCATAAAGGTGAAGCCGAGATAACCGATGGATTCCACCACCCAGGTAAACGACGGCGCGCCTTTCGACATATCGGTATACGGCAAACCGAACTGCACCAGCATGTTGGCAAGCGCCACCAGGATACCGCCACCGATGACAAACGGCAGCGCCGCAGAGACACCCGCCATCAGATGGCTCATTACGCTGCCACTTTGCACTTCCTGTTTGCCGAGCTTCACGCCGCTATCTGCGGCAAAAAGTTGTGAGTTTGTCGGTAATTCACTGAAAATCTGGTCGATATTTTTCAGCGCCTGGGAGATGGCAATCTCATAAACCATTTTCCCGGCAAATCGCGCGCGATCGTCACCGCTCAGGCCACGCCCGGTGGCGAAAATCACGTAATCGGCAGCGGCAATCTCTTCGCTGGATAAGCGGTTTTCGACGCCGCTTGATCCTTGAGTTTCAACTTTAATGGTATGACCGAGAGAACGGGCTTTCTGTTCCAGGGCTTCCGCCACCATGTAGGTGTGAGCGATCCCGGCGGGGCAGTTGGTGATCGCGACAATACGTAAGGATGACTCCATCGCCACTTCCTTATGAGCTGAGGGTTTGATTTAACAAAGCAAGCACCTGGTCGGCGTCGCCCTGTCGCAGTTGGTTGATAAAATCCTGGTGGATAATTTTGCGACACAGTGTGCCGATGATTTTGACCTGATCCTCTTCGCCACTTTGCGGCACGCCGAGGCAGATCCAGCAATTGACGTCTTCGCCGTCGCTGGCTTTCCAGTCAATGGCCTGCGCTTTGCGGGCGAATAACACGAACGGTTGTTTAACGCAGGCGCTTTTACCGTGCGGCACGGCGACACCGGAACCAAATCCCGTGGAGTGCATTTTTTCGCGCAGCAGCAGGGTTTGCAGGAATTGATGTGAGTCGGTGATAAAACCGTTTTGTAACGCCATTGTCGCCAACTGCTTCAGAACGGAATAAGTGCCATTGCCCTGAATATTCAGGTCAATACAGCTTGCAGTAAGTGCTGCCATTATTGGACTCCATGAAAAAATATTATAGTTAATTGTAACGGCGGGGCGGTTTTGTGATGAGCGCGGATATGTCGTGAAGTCGTGACAATATAAGGCAGAGTGAAGGATAAATTTTGCGGTGTAAGGCACATATTGATGGGCATAATAAATGCAGTGAATAAAAAATCATTATTTAATGATGTTGTGAATGTTTAACTGCCGCACATGTTTTGCAGCAAGGTTATTTATATTTGTGGCTTATGAGTCAGCGTGAATTATATCTAATATTTTTTACGATATTTGGTTAAAAACGGCACTATTGTTATATTCCTCACGTTCCAGGAAATCAGCGGATTTACTCATATTATGCAGCGGGATACTATCCATCGGCCTGCTGAAGTTGGATTAAAAATTCGAAAGTGCACACCTTATATTTCTCTATATACGTATTCCTTTTGGAAAGCGTAGGGTCTCTTTTATTTCAGGGAACGTAAATAATGAAAAAATCGACATTATCTTTAGCCATCGGTTTATTATTGGCATGTAGTACCGGAATGGCAAAAACACAGCATTTAACGCTGGAACAACGCATGGCATTGCTGGAAGAACGCCTGGAAGCGGCAGAAATGCGGGCAGCAAAAGCAGAGGGGCAGGTTAAACAGCTTCAGACACAACAAGCCGCCGAGATCCGCGAAATTAAAACCGCACAGGGCAACACGCCGGTAAACGGTCAATCAACGACGGAGTCAGAGAAGAAAAACGCCACCTCGCCTAATCTCCTGCTTTCAGGGTATGGCGATTTAAAAATCTACGGCGATGTAGAATTTAATATGGATGCGGAAAGTAATCATGGCCTGCTGGCAATGACCAACGCTGATGTGAATAGCGATCCCACTAATGAACAGTGGAATCTCAATGGTCGTATTCTGTTAGGTTTTGATGGTATGCGAAAACTGGATAATGGCTATTTCGCCGGGTTCTCCGCACAACCGCTGGGGGACATGCACGGTTCAGTAAATATCGATGATGCGGTATTCTTCTTTGGCAAAGAAAACGACTGGAAGGTCAAAGTAGGCCGTTTTGAAGCCTACGATATGTTCCCGCTGAATCAGGATACCTTTGTTGAACATTCCGGTAATACTGCGAACGATCTTTATGACGATGGCAGCGGTTATATCTATATGATGAAAGAGGGCCGCGGGCGCTCTAACGCTGGCGGTAATTTCCTCGTCAGCAAACAACTCGATAACTGGTATTTTGAATTAAACACGTTACTTGAAGACGGAACATCTTTATATAATGACGGTAATTATCATGGACGCGATATGGAGCAGCAGAAAAATGTTGCTTATCTGCGTCCGGTAATTGCCTGGTCGCCGACGGAAGAATTCACCGTTTCCGCAGCGATGGAAGCGAACGTGGTAAATAATGCTTATGGTTATACCGATAGCAAGGGTAATTTTGTCGATCAGTCCGATCGTACCGGCTATGGTATGAGCATGACCTGGAACGGCCTGAAAACGGATCCGGAAAATGGCGTCGTGGTTAATCTTAATACCGCCTATTTAGATGCTAATAATGAGAAAGACTTCACTGCCGGGATTAACGCGCTGTGGAAACGTTTCGAGCTGGGTTATATCTACGCGCACAATAAGATTGATGAATTCAGCGGTGTAGTTTGTGATAACGACTGCTGGATTGATGATGAAGGGACGTACACCATTCACACCATTCATGCGTCTTATCAGTTCGCTAATGTGATGGATATGGAGAACTTTAATATTTACCTCGGGACGTATTACTCCATTCTGGATAGCGACGGTGATAAAAAACACGGTGATGATACTGATGACCGTTACGGTGCACGCGTTCGCTTTAAATACTTCTTCTGATGAAGGCGCGGTGCTGGATATTTTCCGGCACCGCAACTCATTAAGGCAGGTAAAACACTTCTTGCAGCTCGCTACTGACTGGGCTGTTATCCGGGTTAGCTGGCATAACGTCGGTCATATACTTCCACCAACGTTGGCAAACATCAGTACTGGCTACCGCATTCCACCGTTCTTCAGATTCAATCTCTACCGTGGCAAACAGCAGATTACGCGCTTTGTCGAGGTAAATGGCGTAGTTATGCGCACCGTGAGATTTCAACACTGCTTCCAGTTCCGGCCAGATTGGATTATGCCGACGCTGATACTCTTCGTGGGCGTCGGGGTTAACCTGCATGACAAAGGCTTTGCGGATCATGTTTGCTCCTTACAGCGCCAGCGCACTGGCGAGTGGTGTAACGCCGAAACGCTGGCCGAGCGCTATCAGCTCTTCACGACTGATGGTCTGTTTCATGCCGCCCATCGAATAAACCTTCACTAATACTTGTGCTGATTTTTCTGCGGTGTCGATTAAACCGAATGTTTCATCCAGTGTCGGACCGCTGCCGAAGACGCCGTGGAAGGGCCACAACACCAGCGAATGTTTTTGCATTTCCTGTGCGGTCGCCTGGCCGATTTCGTCGGTGCCGGGCACCATCCACGGCAAAATGCCGACGCCATCCGGGAACACTACCAGACACTCGGTGCTGCCTTCCCAAAGCTGGCGAGTGAAGACCGCGGTGTCGTTTTCCAGTACGTAGGTAAGGGCGATCAGGTTGGTGGCATGGCAGTGCATGATCACCCGATCTTTACCGTTGGTGGCTTTAATGCGTTCGCAATGAGAGAGGAAGTGCGCCGGAAGTTCAGAGGTTGGAACGGCTTCGTGAGTTAGCCCCCAGAGAATATGGTAGCCCGCGCCGTCGCTGTCGACTTTTACGACGCCTAAGTTAGCCGCAGGATCAAGCTGGACGTTACGAAAGAATTTGCCGGAGCCGGTGACAATAAACGGTGTATTTGCCAGTAAAGGCATGGGCTGGCTGAGCGGGATATAGCGCGGTTGAGGGTGGAAATTGTCGTGATACGGTGCGATATCGGCGTCCTCCAGGCGCAGCGTCAGGTTGCCGCCGTTGCGTTCGTCCCAGCCTTTCAGCCAGGCATCGGTGGTGGCTTTGATCATTCCCTGGACAAACCAGGACTGGGTAATGTTTTGCATGTTCTGTGTTCCTGTAAATTAGGTTGCCTTGTTTAGACATGGTGCGGCTTGTTCCCCTCACCCTAACCCTCTCCCCGTAGGGGCGAGGGGACTGTCCGGAGCGGTGCTCAGCTCCGTTGCTGAACGAGGCTATGTTTTTCTCCCTCGCCCTTTCAGGGAGAGGGCCGGGGTGAGGGTGACAGCCCGCATGGACATTCGACCCGTAGGCCGAATAAGGCGCTCGCGCCGCATCCGGCAGTGTTTACCCTCGCTGGCTCAAAATTTCTTTTTCATAAGCCCGCACGCTCTTCAGCCATTCGCTACCCGCTGGGGTATCGTGACGTTGGCAATACATTTCCCAGACCGCCTGCCACGGCAACGATTTCTGCTCTTCCAGCAGTGCCAGACGCGCAGTGTAATCGCCCGCCGCTTCCAGCTTGCGCAGCTCAGCGGTAGGTTCCAGCAACGCACGCAGCAGGGCTTTTTTCATATTGCGTGTACCAATGACCCACGCGGCAATGCGGTTGATAGAGGCATCAAAGAAATCGAGACCGATATGTACCCGGTCGAACAGATCGTGACGAACAATCTCACTGGCAATCGCCTGAGTTTCATCATCCAGCAGCACCACGTGATCGCTGTCCCAGCGAACCGGACGACTGACGTGCAGCAGCAACTGCGGCACATACAGCATGGCGGCGGAAATCTTGTCGGAAATCACTTCAGTCGGGTGGAAATGCCCGGCGTCCAGGCACAGCGCCGTCTGGCGGCTGGTGGCATACCCCATGTAAAACTCATTGGAGCCAACCGTGTAACTCTCCGCGCCAATGCCAAACAATTTGCTCTCAACGGCGTCGATATGGTGCGCCGGATCCAGCTTCTCGCTGATCACCTCATCCAGTGCTGCCAGCAAACGCTGACGTGGGGCGAGACGGTCAACGGTGATATCTTTCATGCCATCCGGGATCCAGATGTTCATCACCGACGGTGTGCCAAGTTGCTCGCCAAAATAGGCTGAAACACGGCGGCTGGCTTTGCAGTGATCAATCCAGAACTGGCGAATACTGTCGTCGGCATGGGAAAGCGTAAAGCCATCGGCGCTTAGCGGATGCGAAAAACAGGAGGGGTTAAAATCCAGACCGAGCTGATTGGCTTTCGCCCATTCAACCCAGTTTTTGAAGTGCTCTGGTTTGATCTGGTCGCGCGAGACTGGCGTGTCTGATTCCAGATAGATGGCATGTAAATTAAGCCGTTTCGGCCCCGGAATCAGCCGCATAGCTTGTTCCAGATCGGCACGTAGCTCGCTGGCATTACGCGCTTTGCCCGGATAATTGCCAGTAGCCTGAATCCCCCCGGTCAGCGAACCTTCCGGGTTTTCAAAACCGGAAACATCATCGCCCTGCCAGCAGTGCATTGAAACGGGTAAACGATCAAGTTGGCGCAGTGCCTCCTCGACATCAATCCCTACTGCCGCGAAACGCTGTTTCGCCAGCTCCCAGGCCTGTTCCAGTTGAGTGGTCATGCGCAAAGCTCCTTTGTCTGTCGTGTAGAGTGAATCTGCGCCACATAGTGGGCAATTTCACTGTCAGGATTAGGGGTAAAGGTGGTCAGATTCGCGGTGGTGCTGACGACCTGACGGAAATCATCCACATTGTTGAGTTCATCCAGCGTCATTAACTGGATGCCGATATTGCCGAGCGTCGAGGCTTCAACAGGCCCGGCGATCACCCGAATACCGCAGGCATCAGCACATAACTGGTTGAGCAGCGCGTTCTGGCAGCCACCGCCGACAATATGCAGTTGCGAGAAATCTTCACCACGCAGCTGTGCCAGCTCATGCAACACATCGGCATACAGCAACGCCAGACTGTCGAAAATACAGCGCGCCAGTTCAGCATCACTTTCCGGGATCGGTTGCGCCGTTTCCCGACACGCAGCCTGAATTTCTCTGCACATCGCCTCAGGATTAATAAAGCGATCGTCATTGGGATTGATGATGAAGCGGCAAGCCGGCAGTGCTTGTGTCGCGGCGATAAGCGCCGGAAGATCGTTGATTTGCCGCTCCTGAAGCACCCGCTGAAGCAGCCATAAGCCCATAATATTTTTCAGCACCCGATAGCGACCTTCCGCCCCGCCTTCATTGGTGATGTTGGCTGCCAGCGCCGTGTCATTGGTAAATGGCGTCTGGCTTTCGAAGCCCATCAATGACCAGGTGCCAGAAGAGAGATAAGCGGCGCGTGAACTGTTTAACGGCGAGGCGATAACCGCGCTGGCGGTATCATGGCTGGCAACGGCGACCACCGGAATCTCATTACCCTGCGGGCAAATCCAGTGCCCAATGACATTACCCGGATGCGTCGGGCGACCAAACCAGGCTTTGTTGGCACCGCTCCACGCCAGTAGCGACTCGTCCCAGTCGTCGCTATTGATATTGACCAGTTGCGTGGTCGTGGCGTTGGTGTACTCCCAGTTCATCTTGCCGGTCAGGCGATAACTAAAGTAATCCGCCATCAGCAGAGCGTGAGCAATGTGTGGAATAAGTTCAGGTTGTTGCTCCGTCAGCGCACGCAACTGATAGATCGTATTGAAGGGTAGAAATTGTATGCCGCTACGCTGATAAATATCGCGTTTGCCGAGTTGCTGTTGTGCCTGCGCCATCAGGCCATTGGTGCGGCTATCGCGATAAGCAACGGGCAGGCCCACGCGCTGACCCTGTTGGTCGAGCAGCACAAAGTCCACGCCCCAGGTATCAATCCCAATGCTATCGATACGAATCCCTTCCTCGCACACCTTGTTTAATCCAAGGCGAATGGCACTTTCCAGGCTATCCACATCCCAGGTGACATAACCGTTCTGGCTATGCAGCCCATTGTTAAAACGATGGATTTCGCGCAGCGTCAGGCTGCGGCATTCACGCTCGTAACGCGCCAGCATCACGCGCCCACTGGATGCGCCGAGATCGACGGCGACACAATTGCGAAAGGTCATAATGTGATCCTGCTGAATTTCATTACGACCAGTCTAAAAAGCGCCTGAATTCGCGACCTTCTCGTTACTGACAGGAAAATGGGCCATTGGCAACCAGGGAAAGATGAACGTGATGATGTTCACAATTTGCTGAATTGTGGTGATGTGATGCTTACCGCATTTCCTGAAAATTCACGCTGTATCTTGAAAAATCGACGTTTTTTACGTGGTTTTCCGTCGAAAATTTAAGGTAAGAACCTGGCCTCGTGATTACTATTTCGCCGTGTTGACGACATCAGGAGGCCAGTATGACCGTATTACATAGTGTGGATTTTTTTCCGTCTGGTAACGCGTCCGTGGCGATAGAACCCCGGCTCCCGCAGGCGGATTTTCCTGAACATCATCATGATTTTCATGAAATTGTGATTGTCGAACATGGCACGGGTATTCATGTGTTTAATGGGCAGCCCTATACCATCACCGGTGGGACGGTCTGTTTCGTACGCGATCATGATCGGCATCTGTATGAACATACCGATAATCTGTGTCTGACTAATGTGCTGTATCGCTCGCCGGATCGATTTCAGTTTCTCGCCGGGCTGAATCAGTTGCTGCCACAAGAGCAGGATGGGCAGTATCCGTCTCACTGGCGCGTTAACCACAGCGTGTTGCAGCAGGTGCGACAGCTGGTTGCACAGATGGAACAGCAGGAAGGGGAAAATGATTTACCCTCGACCGCCAGTCGCGAGATCTTGTTTATGCAATTACTGCTCTTGCTGCGTAAAAGCAGTTTGCAGGAGAACCTGGAAAACAGCGCATCACGTCTCAACTTGCTTCTGGCCTGGCTGGAGGACCATTTTGCCGATGAGGTGAATTGGGATGCCGTGGCGGATCAATTTTCTCTTTCGCTGCGTACGCTACATCGGCAGCTTAAGCAGAAAACGGGACTGACGCCTCAGCGTTACCTGAACCGCCTGCGACTGATGAAAGCCCGACATCTGCTACGCCACAGTGAGGCCAGCGTTACTGACATCGCCTATCGCTGCGGATTTAGCGACAGTAACCACTTTTCGACGCTTTTTCGCCGAGAGTTTAACTGGTCACCGCGTGATATTCGCCAGGGACGGGATGGCTTTCTGCAATAACGCGAATCTTCTCAACGTATTTGTACGCCATATTGCGAATAATCAACTTCGTTCTCTGGCCGAGGTAGCCACGGTGGCGCATCAGTTAAAACTTCTCAAAGATGATTTTTTTGCCAGCGACCAGCAGGCAGTCGCTGTGGCTGACCGTTATCCGCAAGATGTCTTTGCTGAACATACACATGATTTTTGTGAGCTGGTAATTGTCTGGCGCGGTAATGGTCTGCATGTACTCAACGATCGCCCTTATCGCATTACCCGTGGCGATCTCTTTTACATTCATGCTGACGATAAACACTCCTACGCTTCCGTTAACGATCTGGTTTTGCAGAATATTATTTATTGCCCGGAGCGGCTGAAGCTGAATCTTGACTGGCAGGGGGCGATTCCGGGATTTAGCGCCAGCGCAGGGCAACCACACTGGCGCTTAGGTAGCATGGGGATGGCACAGGCGCGGCAGATTATCGGTCAGCTTGAGCATGAAAGTAGTCAGCATGTGCCGTTTGCTAACGAAATGGCAGAGTTGCTGTTCGGGCAGTTGGTGGTGTTGCTGAATCGCCATCGTTACACCAGTGATTCGTTGCCGCCAACATCCAGCGAAACGTTGCTGGATAAGCTGATTACCCGGCTGGCGGCCAGCCTGAAAAGTCCCTTTGCGCTGGATAAATTTTGTGATGAGGCATCGTGCAGTGAGCGCGTTTTGCGTCAGCAATTTCGCCAGCAGACTGGCATGACCATCAATCAATATCTGCGGCAGGTCAGAGTGTGTCATGCGCAATATCTTCTCCAGCATAGCCGCCTGTTAATCAGTGATATTTCAACCGAATGTGGCTTTGAAGATAGTAACTATTTTTCGGTGGTGTTTACCCGGGAAACCGGGATGACGCCCAGCCAGTGGCGTCATCTCAATTCGCAGAAAGATTAATTCGCCATGCCCATGCCGACGATGTTGGCGGCGACAATAATCACCACACAACCGAGGCTCAACACCGTTACCGGACGGCGACCTGCATTGTTCCACTCTTTCAGCACCAACCCGACGATACCGCCGCACAATACATAGAAGCTCATATGCAGCATCCAGCTGATGTAGTCATACTGCGCCGGAATGCGGGCGTGGCCCCAGGCATAGAAAAAGAATTGCAGATACCACATCAACCCGCCCAGTGCTGAGAGTAACACATTGTGAATGATCAGCGGTTTTGCCAGCGAGAAGTCGGTTTTTAGCGACAAATCCTTCACTTTTGCCAGACGAATGAAGCAGAAACCGAGGTTGATGATCGCGCCGCCTCCCATGATGACAACATAGCTTGGCAGAGCGACATACAGTGGATCGACGCCCAGTGCAGCAGCGGCTTCATGCATCGGTTTTGCGGCGTTCATCGCAAAGGACATCCCGGCAGAGAAAATGCCGCACATCACCGCCAGCACCAGCCCTTTTTTCAGGTTGAACTCTTCGGCTTTAATGCCCATCTTGCGCTCTTTCAACTGCCCGGCGCGAGTCACAATCCCTACGCCAATCAGCGCCACCAGAACGCCGAGCAACGTCATGCGTCCGCCTTCGGTGCTAATCAACACATCGAAATTGCCGTTGATAATTGGCGTCATCAGCGTACCGACAATCAACGTAATGCCAATGGCGATACCAATCCCCATCGACATGCCGAGATAACGCATGGTCAGGCCGTAGTTGATATTACCGATCCCCCACATAGCGCCGAACAGAAAAACAGGCAGCAGCGTAGAGAGACTAAACGAGCTGTAATACGCCCAGAAATTCGGCAGTAACAGGGCGCTGATGGCCCACGGCAGAATAATCCACGAAACAATCCCACCAACTGACCACATGGTTTCCCATGACCATTTTTTTACTTTTTTGAACGGAGCGTAAAAACAGGCTGCACTGGCCGCGCCGATCAAATGCCAAAATATCCCCATCGTAATCGCGTTACTCATCTTCTTATCCTCATCATTTTTCGTCGCGTCACATCTCCGACGAGATGAGTGTAAAAATCGTGCTGTCGATTAACCTTTCGCCTGTTGCCGCCGTTGTCGATTTACTGGCAATCACGGCATTAAGTGGGTGATTTGCTTCACATCTCGGGCATTTTCCTGCAAAACCATACCCTTACGAAAAGTACGGCATTGATAATCATTTTCAATATCATTTAATTAACTATAATGAACCAACTGCTTACGCGGCATTAACAATCGGCCGCCCGACAATACTGGAGATGAATATGAGCTATACCCTGCCATCCCTGCCGTATGCTTACGATGCCCTGGAACCGCACTTCGATAAGCAGACCATGGAAATCCACCACACCAAACACCATCAGACCTACGTCAACAACGCCAACGCGGCGCTGGAAAGCCTGCCAGAATTTGCCAACCTGCCGGTTGAAGAGCTGATCACCAAACTGGACCAGCTGCCAGCAGACAAGAAAACAGTACTGCGCAACAACGCTGGCGGTCACGCTAACCACAGCCTGTTCTGGAAAGGTCTGAAAAAAGGCACCACCTTACAGGGTGACCTGAAAGCGGCTATCGAACGTGACTTCGGCTCCGTTGATAACTTCAAAGCAGAATTTGAAAAAGCGGCAGCTTCCCGCTTTGGTTCCGGCTGGGCATGGCTGGTGCTGAAAGGCGATAAACTGGCGGTGGTTTCTACTGCTAACCAGGACTCCCCGCTGATGGGTGAAGCTATTTCTGGCGCTTCCGGCTTCCCGATTCTGGGCCTGGATGTGTGGGAACATGCTTACTACCTGAAATTCCAGAACCGCCGTCCGGACTACATCAAAGAGTTCTGGAACGTGGTGAACTGGGACGAAGCAGCGGCACGTTTTGCGGCGAAAAAATAATCATTTGCCGCCTGCTGCAATGAGGCGTTTACGCCGCATATCAGCGTAAAAAATGAACCATCGCCAACGGCGGTGGTTTTTTTGTGATCAATTTCAAAATAAAAACAATGATCCGATAAAAATAAAACACTGTTTCAATTGATGTGGTTTTGATCACTTTTATTGATTAAATGAATGTCTATCTTCGTTTCCATCAACACTGATGCTCCGTTGAGGAATGACGCATCAGCCCTTAAAAATATGCCGACAGGTGATGGAAATGCAGATAAAACGCTCGATTGAGAAAATCCCGGGGGGGATGATGCTCGTCCCGCTATTCCTTGGCGCACTGTGCCACACCTTCTCGCCGGGGGCGGGGAAATATTTTGGATCATTCACCAACGGGATGATTACCGGTACGGTGCCCATTCTGGCGGTGTGGTTTTTTTGCATGGGGGCGTCAATAAAATTAAGCGCGACGGGAACGGTATTGCGTAAATCCGGTACGCTGGTGGTAACTAAAATTGCCGTCGCGTGGGTGGTTGCGGCAATTGCCTCGCGCATTATTCCGGAACATGGTGTTGAAGTTGGATTCTTTGCCGGACTTTCAACGCTGGCGCTGGTGGCGGCGATGGATATGACCAACGGCGGACTTTACGCTTCCATCATGCAGCAGTACGGCACAAAAGAAGAAGCTGGGGCATTTGTGTTGATGTCATTGGAGTCCGGGCCGCTCATGACGATGATTATTCTGGGCACTGCCGGGATTGCCTCGTTTGAACCGCATGTTTTCGTCGGCGCAGTATTACCGTTCCTGGTGGGCTTTGCCCTTGGGAACCTTGACCCTGAATTACGAGAATTTTTCAGCAAAGCGGTGCAGACGCTGATTCCATTCTTTGCCTTCGCGCTGGGCAATACCATTGATTTGACTGTAATTGCCCAGACAGGTTTGCTGGGGATCCTGTTGGGTGTGGCAGTAATTATCGTGACCGGTATTCCGTTGATTATCGCCGATAAATTGATTGGCGGTGGCGATGGCACTGCCGGAATTGCCGCTTCCAGTTCCGCAGGGGCTGCGGTAGCGACACCTGTGCTGATTGCAGAAATGGTGCCTGCGTTTAAACCGATGGCTCCGGCAGCAACTTCGCTGGTCGCGACGGCGGTCATTGTGACTTCGATTCTGGTGCCAATTCTTACCTCTATCTGGTCACGTAAAGTCAAAGCCAGAGCAGCGAAAATCGAAATTTTAGGTACGGTGAAATAAACCTGCTTCCTTAATCCCCACAGCCGGATGAACTAACGTTCGTCCGGTTTGCTATTGAGTTCCTGCCTGGATACTTACCGCGAAAACAGCACGCCTGACATAAAATAAATATGGTCTAATGGGGAAATTTCTCGTGGAGAGGGAACAGATGCGATATCCGGTTGATGTATACACAGGCAAGATTCAGGCTTATCCCGAAGGCAAACCCAGCGCAATTGCCAAAATCCAGGTTGATGGTGAGTTGATGCTGACGGAGCTGGGGCTGGAAGGTGACGAGCAGGCGGAGAAAAAGGTTCACGGCGGGCCAGACAGAGCGCTGTGTCATTATCCTCGTGAGCACTATCTCTACTGGGCGCGGGAATTTCCGGAACAGGCGGAGTTGTTTGTTGCGCCTGCGTTTGGCGAAAATCTCTCAACCGACGGTCTGACGGAAAGTAATGTTTATATTGGCGATATTTTCCGCTGGGGAGAGGCATTAATTCAGGTCAGCCAGCCACGCTCACCTTGCTATAAACTCAATTACCATTTTGATATCAGCGATATAGCGCAGTTGATGCAAAACACGGGTAAAGTTGGGTGGTTGTATAGCGTGATTGCGCCAGGGTTGGTATCTGCTGATGCTCCGCTGGAGTTGGTTTCCCGTGTCAGTGATGTGACCGTGCAGGAGGCTGCCGCCATCGCATGGCATATGCCGTTTGATGACGAGCAGTATCACCGTTTACTCTCCGCCGCCGGGTTATCGAAAAGCTGGACGCGGACGATGCAAAAGCGCCGACTGAGCGGCAAGATCGAAGATTTTTCCCGCCGGTTGTGGGGAAAATAACCCCCGGAGTGTAGGCCTGATAAGACGCTATCAGCGTCGCATCAGGCATCCTGCTCAAATGCCGGATGCGGCGTAAACGCCTTATCCTGCCTACAATGCGGAGTTTAACTCCGCTTATACAGCGGCAACCAAATCACCAGCCGTAAACCGCCAAGCGGGCTGTCTTCTGCCTTCACCCAGCCACGATGCTGCTGGATGGCGGTTTCAACAATCGCCAGCCCCAAACCTGTACCGCCAGATTCACGATCGCGTGCTTCATCGGTACGATAGAACGGACGGAAAATCTGTTCGCGATCTTCCGGGCTAACGCCAGGACCATCGTCATCCACCGTAATGGTGATACCGTCTTTATCTACCGCAAAGCCCACTTCAATCTTCGTATGGGAATAACGCAGGGCATTACGAACAATGTTTTCCAGCGCACTCTCCAGGGCGTTCGGGTTGCCGTACAGCGGCCACGGCCCAGGCGGGAAGTTAACCGTCAACGACTTGCCCATCTGTTCTGCTTCGAACGCCGCGTTATCCAGCACTTCACTCCACAACTGGTTGGCTTTGATGGTCTCACTCACCAGCGCGTTTTTCTGCTGATTACGTGACATCACCAACAGATCGTTAATCATGCTGTCCAGACGTTGCGCTTCGGTTTCAATACGCTCCAGTTCCTTGCTTTCACCGCTACGACGGCGCAGTAACGCCGTACCCAGTTGCAGACGCGTCAGCGGGGTGCGCAGCTCGTGAGAGATATCAGAAAGCAGACGCTGCTGAGAGGTCATCATGCGCTCCAGCGCGGTGACCATCTGGTTAAAACTGGCACCTGCGGCAAGGAATTCCTGTGGCCCCGCTTCCAGTTCCGGGTGCTGACGTAAGTTTCCCTGGGCAACTTCATCGGCCGCGTTTTTCAGCTTACGCGCCGGTTTTGCCAGACTCCAGGCCAACCACAACAGCAGCGGCGTACTGACCAGCATGGTGACAATCAGCAGTAATAGCGGGCGGTCAAACAGTAAGTTAATGAAATCGGATTGAGAACTGCTGGCCGGACGAATCAGATAAAGTTGGTAATTATCTTCGCCATCACGCACGGAGAACGGACCGACCAGTTCCACGCGGCCATACTTTTTCTTCTGCGGATGATCGGCGTTATCGGCCTGACCAATAAAGTTACGAATGATCTGCATTTCGCTGCGTTCAGCGCCGATCACGCGGCCCTCGGTGGTCACCAATAACAAACGCTGTCCTGGCGGTGCCCACTTATCAATCGCCCGGAACAGACGCCGCCACCACATTAAATCGTTGGGCGGATCGTTCGCCAGTTCCGCTTCAACATGCTGCTCAATCATCAGCCCCTGACGCTGTTCGCTATCCAGAAGCTCGGTCATCTGGCGTGAATCGAGCTTGGGTAACATCAAAACCAACATCAACACCAGCGCCAGCGTCAGCCAGAAGATGGCGAAGATGCGCGCGGTTAAGCTGCCTATCATGAAGCAGAAACCATCAGATAGCCGCGACCACGCAAGGTTTTAAACCACGGGTGACCATCTTTACGATCCGGCAGTTTACGACGCAGGTTGGAAATGTGCATATCGATAGCGCGGTCGAAAGGCGTCAGGCGTTTGCCCAGCACTTCCTGGCTTAAATGTTCACGGGAAACCACCTGACCCAGATGCTGTGCCAGCAAATAGAGCAGGGTAAACTCAGTACCGGTTAACTCCAGCGTTTGCCCGTCGAAGCTGGCTTCCTGACGGCCTGGATTCAGCACTAAGGCATCAACTTCCAGTGTCGGTGAACCGTTGTCGTTGTTTTGCTGTTGTTCGCTCCAGTGCGAACGGCGCAGGATCGCGCGAATACGTGCCACCAGCTCACGATCATTAAACGGTTTCGGGAGATAGTCATCTGCGCCCAGCTCAAGGCCGAGAACGCGATCAAGTTCACTGCCGCGCGCCGTCAACATAATGACAGGCGTCTGGTGTGTCTGGCGAAGTGCTTTTAATGTGTCGATACCATTTTTCTTCGGCATCATTACGTCAAGCAAAAGTAAATCAATGCTGTCGTCCAGAAGATCAAGCGCCTGTTCCCCATCGTGGGCAACAATCACGTTGAAGCCTTCCATCTCGAGCAGCTCCTTTAATAGGGAAGTCAGCTCTCGGTCATCATCAACTAACAGGATTTTATTCATTGTTTAAATACCTCCGAGGCAGAAATTACGTCATCAGACGTCGCTAATCCATGACTTTACGTTGTTTTACACCCCCTGACGCATGTTTGCAGCCTGAATCGTAAACTCTCTATCGTTGAATCGCGACAGAAAGATTTTGGGAGCAAATGATGCGCATAGTTACCGCTGCCGTCATGGCCTCAACGCTGGCAGTCAGTTCATTAAGCCACGCTGCTGAAGTCGGTTCAGGCGATAACTGGCATCCGGGTGAAGAACTTACGCAGCGCAGTACGCAGAGCCATATGTTCGACGGCATAAGTTTAACCGAACATCAGCGTCAGCAGATGCGAGATCTTATGCAACAGGCCCGGCACGAACAGCCTCCTGTTAATGTTAGCGAACTGGAGACAATGCATCGCCTTGTCACCGCAGAAAATTTTGATGAAAACGCTGTGCGCGCACAGGCAGAAAAAATGGCGAATGAGCAAATTGCTCGTCAGGTTGAGATGGCAAAAGTCCGCAACCAAATGTATCGCCTGTTAACGCCGGAGCAGCAAGCGGTTTTAAATGAGAAACATCAACAACGAATGGAGCAGTTGCGTGACGTGACGCAATGGCAAAAAAGTTCATCGTTGAAGCTATTGAGTAGTAGCAACTCACGTTCCCAGTAGTAAACCCTGTTTTCCTTGCCATAGACACCATCCCTGTCTTCCCCCACATGATGTGGGGGTTTTTTTTATCCTCAATTTGCTTGCTGCTTAATGCATTGCAGATGATTTGCTTCCGTTATACTAGCGTCAGTTGATAGCGGGAGTATTTATGAATCAATCTTATGGACGGCTGGTCAGTCGGGCGGCGATTGCTGCAACGGCGATGGCTTCACTGCTATTGCTGATTAAAATTTTTGCATGGTGGTATACCGGGTCGGTGAGTATTCTCGCCGCGCTGGTGGATTCGCTGGTGGATATCGGCGCGTCGTTGACGAATTTACTGGTGGTGCGATATTCCCTGCAACCTGCCGACGATAATCACTCGTTTGGTCACGGTAAAGCTGAGTCCCTCGCGGCGCTGGCGCAAAGTATGTTTATCTCCGGTTCAGCACTATTCCTGTTTTTGACGGGTATTCAACATCTGATATCTCCAACACCGATGACAGATCCAGGCGTCGGGGTTATCGTGACAATTGTGGCGCTAATTTGTACGATTATCCTTGTCTCGTTTCAGCGGTGGGTGGTGCGCCGGACGCAAAGCCAGGCGGTGCGGGCTGATATGCTACATTACCAGTCTGATGTTATGATGAACGGCGCAATTCTGCTGGCGCTGGGGTTGTCCTGGTACGGCTGGCATCGCGCCGATGCTCTGTTTGCATTGGGAATCGGCATCTATATTTTATATAGCGCGTTACGCATGGGATATGAGGCGGTACAGTCATTACTGGATCGCGCATTGCCTGATGAAGAACGGCAAGAAATTATTGATATCGTGACTTCCTGGCCGGGTGTTAGCGGCGCTCACGATCTTCGCACGCGGCAGTCAGGGCCGACCCGCTTTATTCAGATTCATTTGGAAATGGAAGACTCTCTGCCTTTGGTTCAGGCACATATGGTGGCGGATCAGGTAGAGCAGGCTATTTTACGGCGTTTTCCGGGATCGGATGTGATTATCCATCAGGACCCCTGTTCCGTCGTACCCAGGGAGGGTAAACGGTCTATGCTTTCATAATCAGTATAAAAGAGAGCCAGACCCGCATTTTGTGTATAAAATACCGCCATTTGGCCTGACCTGAATCAATTCAGCAGGAAGTGATTGTTATACTATTTGCACATTCGTTGGATCACTTCGATGTGCAAGAAGACTTCCGGCAACAGATTTCATTTTGCATTCCAAAGTTCAGAGGTAGTCATGATTAAGAAAATCGGTGTGTTGACAAGCGGCGGTGATGCGCCAGGCATGAACGCCGCAATTCGCGGGGTTGTTCGTTCTGCGCTGACAGAAGGTCTGGAAGTAATGGGCATTTATGACGGCTATCTGGGTCTGTATGAAGACCGTATGGTACAGCTAGACCGTTACAGCGTTTCTGACATGATCAACCGTGGTGGTACGTTCCTCGGTTCTGCGCGTTTCCCGGAATTCCGCGACGAGAACATCCGCGCCGTGGCTATCGAAAACCTGAAAAAACGTGGTATCGACGCGCTGGTGGTTATCGGCGGTGACGGTTCCTACATGGGTGCAATGCGTCTGACCGAAATGGGCTTCCCGTGCATCGGTCTGCCTGGCACTATCGACAACGAC
This sequence comes from Escherichia sp. WS3227_2, assembly GCF_046486495.1. NCBI lineage: Bacteria > Pseudomonadati > Pseudomonadota > Gammaproteobacteria > Enterobacterales > Enterobacteriaceae > Escherichia > Escherichia sp. WS3227_2. Next base: position 60,778 of record NZ_JBJQLG010000015.1, on the reverse strand, counting down.
ATCAAAGGCACTGACTACACTATCGGTTTCTTCACTGCGCTGAGCACCGTTGTAGAAGCGATCGACCGTCTGCGTGACACCTCTTCTTCTCACCAGCGTATTTCCGTGGTGGAAGTGATGGGCCGTTATTGTGGCGATCTGACGTTGGCTGCGGCCATTGCCGGTGGCTGTGAATTCGTTGTGGTTCCGGAAGTTGAATTCAGCCGTGAAGACCTGGTAAACGAAATCAAAGCGGGTATCGCGAAAGGTAAAAAACACGCGATCGTGGCGATTACCGAACATATGTGTGATGTTGACGAACTGGCACATTTCATCGAGAAAGAAACCGGTCGTGAAACCCGCGCAACAGTGCTGGGCCACATCCAGCGCGGTGGTTCTCCGGTGCCTTACGACCGTATTCTGGCTTCCCGTATGGGCGCTTACGCTATCGATCTGCTGCTGGCAGGTTACGGCGGTCGTTGCGTAGGTATCCAGAACGAACAGCTGGTTCACCACGACATCATCGACGCTATCGAAAACATGAAGCGTCCGTTCAAAGGCGACTGGCTGGACTGCGCGAAAAAACTGTATTAATGATTTCGGAAAAAGGCAGATTCCTTTAGCCTGAAACCGATGACAGAAGCAAAAAGGCCTGATGCGCTTCGCTTATCAGGCCTACGTGAATTCTGCAATTTATTGAATTTGCAAACTTTTGTAGGCCGGATAAGGCGTTCGCGCCGCATCCGGCATGGACAAAGCGCACTTTGTCAGCAATATGAGGCGGATTTCTTCCGCCTTTTTAATCCCCCAACATATACCCGCAAGTTATAGCCAATCTTTTTTTATTCTTTAATGTTTGGTTAACCTTCTGGCACGCTTTGCTCATCACAACACAACATAAGAGAGTCGGGCGATGAACAAGTGGGGCGTAGGGTTAACATTTTTGCTGGCGGCAACCAGCGTTATGGCAAAGGATATTCAGCTTCTTAACGTTTCATATGATCCAACGCGCGAATTGTACGAACAGTACAACAAGGCATTCAGCGCCCACTGGAAACAGCAAACTGGCGATAACGTGGTGATTCGTCAGTCACACGGTGGTTCAGGCAAACAAGCGACGTCGGTAATCAATGGTATTGAAGCTGATGTTGTCACTCTGGCTCTGGCCTATGACGTGGACGCGATTGCGGAACGCGGGCGGATTGATAAAGAGTGGATCAAACGTCTGCCGGATAACTCCGCACCGTACACTTCCACCATTGTTTTCCTGGTGCGTAAGGGCAATCCGAAGCAGATCCATGACTGGAACGATCTGATTAAACCGGGTGTTTCGGTGATCACGCCTAATCCGAAAAGCTCTGGTGGCGCGCGCTGGAACTACCTGGCAGCCTGGGGCTACGCGCTGCATCACAACAACAACGATCAGGCAAAAGCACAGGATTTTGTTCGGGCACTGTATAAAAACGTCGAAGTTCTGGATTCTGGCGCGCGCGGCTCCACTAACACCTTTGTCGAGCGCGGGATTGGCGATGTACTGATTGCCTGGGAAAACGAAGCTCTGCTGGCAGCGAATGAACTGGGGAAAGATAAATTCGAAATTGTCACGCCGAGTGAGTCTATCCTCGCAGAGCCAACCGTGTCGGTGGTCGATAAAGTGGTTGAGAAAAAAGGTACTAAAGAGGTGGCGGAAGCCTACCTGAAATATCTCTACTCGCCAGAAGGTCAGGAAATTGCCGCGAAAAACTACTACCGTCCGCGCGACGCTGAGGTAGCGAAAAAGTACGAAAATGCGTTTCCAAAGCTGAAGTTATTCACCATTGATGAAGAGTTCGGCGGCTGGACGAAAGCGCAAAAAGAGCATTTTGCTAACGGCGGTACGTTCGATCAGATCAGCAAACGCTGATTTCTCCAGGATAATTATCAAACCCGGTGGTTTCTCGCGACCGGGTTTTTTATTTGTCACGATTTTGCGTTACCCTTGCATCTCTTTGAGGTACAGGGAAAAAAAGATGAAAAAAGCGGGTCTTCTTTTTTTGGTGATGATAGTTATCGCCGTTGTGGCTGCCGGTATTGGTTACTGGAAATTAACCGGTGAAGAGTCGGATACATTACGTAAGATTGTCCTTGAGGAATGTTTGCCCAATCAGCAGCAAAATCAAAATCCTTCGCCATGTGCGGAAGTCAAACCCAATGCCGGATACGTTGTTTTAAAAGATCTTAATGGCCCACTGCAATATCTGTTGATGCCAACGTATCGTATTAACGGAACTGAAAGTCCTTTGTTGACCGATCCTTCAACGCCGAACTTCTTTTGGTTGGCCTGGCAGGCGCGTGATTTTATGAGCAAAAAATACGGTCAGTCGGTTCCCGATCGCGCGGTTTCTTTGGCGATCAACTCCCGCACCGGGCGTACGCAAAACCATTTTCATATTCATATCTCTTGTATTCGTCCTGATGTGCGCGAACAACTGGATAAAAATCTGGCGAACATCAGCAGCCGCTGGTTGCCACTGCCAGGTGGTTTGCGCGGGCATGAATACCTGGCGCGTCGGGTAACGGAAAGCGAACTGGTACAACGCAGCCCATTTATGATGCTGGCAGAAGAAGTACCTGAGGCGCGGGAACATATGGGAAGCTACGGGCTGGCGATGGTGCGGCAGAGTGATAATTCGTTTGTTTTGCTGGCGACACAACGAAATCTACTGACGCTGAACCGTGCTTCAGCCGAGGAAATCCAGGATCATCAGTGTGAGATTTTGCGTTAAGGCGAGGAGTTAAGGAAAGTAAGTGCCGGATATGAAATCCGGCACCTGTCAGACTTAAGCCTGTTTAGCCGCTTCTGCAGCTTTAACGATCACTGCGAAAGCGTCAGCTTTCAGAGAAGCACCGCCAACCAGCGCGCCGTCGATGTCTGGCTGAGCAAACAGTTCTGCAGCGTTAGACGCGTTTACAGAGCCGCCGTACTGGATGATCACTTGTTCAGCGATGTTAGCGTCAACTTTAGCGATGTGGTCACGGATGAATTTGTGAACAGCCTGTGCCTGCGCCGGAGTTGCAGATTTGCCAGTACCGATTGCCCATACTGGTTCGTAAGCGATTACCGCACCTTCGAATGCTGCAGCACCCTGAGTTTTCAGTACCGCGTCGATCTGACGTGCACAAACTTCTTCAGTTTTGCCCGCTTCGTTTTCAGCTTCGGTTTCACCGATGCACAGAACCGGAGTCAGACCCTGCTCTTTCAGCACCGCGAATTTTTTCGCGATCAGTTCGTCAGACTCTTTGTGGTAAGTACGACGTTCAGAGTGGCCGATGATGATGTACTGTGCGCCGATGTCTTTCAGCATAGCAGCAGAGGTTTCACCGGTGAATGCGCCGGACAGGTTCAGGTCCACGTTTTGCGCACCCAGCATGATGTGGCTGCCTTCAGCTTCGCGCTTCGCCATATCGATGTACATTTCCGGTGGTGCGATTGCAACCGCACAGCCAGCAACACCTGCCAGCTCTTTACGCAGGTTAGAAACCAGCTCGTGAACCATGTGGCGGCTGCCGTTCAGTTTCCAGTTACCCATCACTAAAGGATGTCGCATTTTAATTCTCCACGCTTATAAGCGAATAAAGGAAGATGGCCGCCCCGCAGGGCAGCAGGTCTGTGAAACAGTATAGAGATTCATCGGCACAAAGGCTTTGCTTTTTGTCATTTATTCAAACCTTCAAGCGATTCAGATAGCGCCAGCTTAATCGGTTCAACAGCGAAGGTCAGCCCCTTTTCGCCGTTGTCCGCGACAACATAACGCAGTGCACCTTCTGTCTCGGTGTAATAACGTTTGTTTTTCCCGGCCGTTAGTAGCGACTGCAGTTTTTTCTGGCTTTGTGTTTTGGTCATTAATGGGGTGAGTGTGCGGATCACCGCTGCCATGTATTCCTGAGCTTTCGCTTTCGCGGCTTTTTGCTCTGGCCCCTGGATGGGTAGCCAGGTCATTTGAATGCTTTTGATTTTTAAGGTACCGCGCTCCAGCGCTGTAGAAGCATACAAGTTCTCGTTAATTTTACTGGCAGCACGAGTGAGATTGGCTTTGTCGGGACTGCTGTCGATGGCACGAAATTCGTTCAGTGGCAGGCTGGGATTCTGGCTGTTAAAGTCTTCTCGAAACTGGCTGATGGAGAGATCGAAAGTAGGGGCTCCAGCCAGCAGATAAGGCGCGGTCGTTGCCGTATCTGGTGTTTGTGCATGCGCCGTTGTTGTAACGGTTAATGCAGAACATAAGAGAAAAAACAGCGTACACCCTGGCTTCATTGACAGTACCTTTTGTTATGACTGGCTCCGATTAAAACGATATCTGTCGCCCTTGTCAAAAGGGTAGAATCCTGGAAAAGACAACCATCAAGGAACTTACATGACCATACAGCAATGGTTATTCTCATTTAAAGGGCGTATTGGACGCCGTGATTTCTGGATTTGGATAGGCCTGTGGTTCGCAGGCATGCTGGTGCTTTTCTCACTGGCGGGTAAAAATTTACTCGATATTCAGACCGCGGCGTTTTGCCTTGTGTGCTTGTTTTGGCCAACAGCGGCAGTAACCGTTAAGCGCTTGCATGATCGCGGGCGTTCCGGCGCATGGGCATTTCTGATGATTGTGGCGTGGATGCTGCTGGCGGGTAACTGGGCGATTTTACCGGGTGTCTGGCAATGGGCGGTGGGGCGTTTTGTCCCGACGTTGATTCTGGTGATGATGCTTATCGATCTTGGTGCGTTTGTTGGCACACAAGGCGAAAATAAATATGGTAAAGATACCCAGGATGTGAAGTATAAAGCCGACAATAAATCAAGTAATTAACCTTTAATATATCTCTTACTGCTATTTTTTTCCGGGATTGTTATTTCCACGATGCAAATGACAATGCCCGGAAAATCCTTCTGAGCTCTTCACCTTAAGCAATATCAAAAAAAATGGTAATCCATAAGATCATTACTTGTTTGTTCTTCCCTTAACGGCGCATTATTCTTAAGTCGTAATCGACAGAGAGGCGAATATACAGAGGTGCCCTATGAAAGATGTCGTAGATAAATGCAGTACTAAAGGATGTGCGATTGATATCGGTACGGTGATTGATAACGACAACTGTACCAGTAAGTTTTCGCGCTTTTTTGCCACCCGCGAAGAAGCAGAGTCCTTTATGACCAAACTGAAAGAGCTTGCCGCCGCTGCATCCTCTGCAGATGAAGGGGCCAGCGTGGCCTATAAGATTAAGGATCTGGAAGGGCAAGTTGAGCTTGATGCGGCCTTCACCTTCTCATGCCAGGCCGAGATGATTATTTTTGAGTTATCACTGCGTTCGTTAGCTTGATGGAGTTGCTTTAGAAGGAGTTAAACATGGCTTATAAACACATTGGCGTGGCAATTTCCGGGAATGAAGAAGATGCCTTACTGGTGAATAAAGCCCTGGAGCTCGCCAGACATAATGACGCTCATCTGACGTTAATTCATATTGATGATGGCTTAAGCGAGTTGTATCCGGGTATCTACTTCCCTGCAACAGAAGATATTCTTCAATTGTTGAAGAATAAGTCGGATAACAAGCTGTATAAACTGACGAAAAATATTCAATGGCCGAAGACAAAACTGCGTATTGAACGCGGAGAAATGCCGGAAACACTGCTGGAAATTATGCAAAAAGAGCAGTGCGACCTCCTTGTCTGTGGTCATCACCACTCATTTATCAACCGTTTGATGCCGGCATATCGCGGGATGATCAATAAGTTGAGTGCGGATTTGCTCATCGTGCCGTTTATCGATAAGTAACCGCTTACCAGTAATGCTCCGCTGTCATATGGCCCGGTCGGCGACGTAAATGTTTCGTCATCTGCCGGGTCTCTTTCAGTAACTGTTGCGTATCGCGCACCATCTGTGGATTGCCGCACAGCATCACATGGCTGGTTTCTTTATTCATCGGCAGGCCAACCGCGCTTTCCAGTTCACCACTTTCAATTAACGCTGGTATCCGTCCGGTGAGCGACCCCGCTGCCGTTTCCCGACTGACCACCGTCTGAATGCGCAGTTTGCCTTCGTAGCGTTTTTCCAGTTCTTGCATCAGTGGCAAATAGCTTAAGTCGGCGGCATAACGTGCGGCGTGAACCAGGACCAGATTTTTGAAGCGATCTAAATCTTTGCCCAGTTGCAGAATCGATAAATAAGGGCCAATCGCTGTACCGGTTGCCAGCATCCATAGCGTTTCGCAATCTGGTACTTCATCCAGAACAAAGAAGCCAGCTGCTTCGCTAACCACCTGCACTTCATCGCCCGGTTTCAGTGCCGCCAATCGTGGGCTTAATTTGCCATCGGGGACGGTGACCAGGTAAAACTCCAGATCGGGATTATCGGGCGAGTTAACATAGGAGTAGGCGCGCTGGACGCGTTCACCGTCGATTTCAAGGCCAAGCTTGGTAAATTGCCCGGCGGTAAACGGAAGCACGGGGGCGTGAACGGTGAGACTAAACAGGGCGTCGGTCCAGTTCTGCACTTTAGTGACTTTGCCTGTTACCCAATCAGCCATGTTTTTCTCCTGTTTTGATTGACTTGCCTTATCTTCGTTCTCCGAACAAAAAAATTCCAGTCCCGAAGGACTGGAAGGCTCAATCGATCAAATCACTCAGAGAATGTGCACCTGCATTTCCGGGTCTTTGCGATCCAGATAGTGGATGGACTGAATGCGGCGAATAGTGCGTGACTTGCCGCGGATCAGCAGCGTTTCGGTAGTCGCGATATTGCCTTTGCGGCTAATGCCTTCCAGCAGATCGCCTTTGGTAATACCGGTGGCAGAAAAGATGACGTTATCGCTGCGTGCCATATCGCCCAGACGTAATACTTTACCGGCTTCGATGCCCATTGCTTTGCAGCGTGCCAGCTCCTGCTCGCCAATGCGACGATTCTCTTCGTTGTCGCCTTTGACGTCATGACGCGCCAGCAGACGACCGTTCATGTCACCATCTAATGCGCGGATCACCGCCGCAGAAACCACGCCTTCCGGCGCGCCACCAATACCGTACAGCACGTCAACTTCGCTGTCTGGCATACAGGTGAGAATTGAGGCCGCAACGTCGCCATCCGGAATAGCAAATACGCGTACGCCGAGTTGCTGCATTTCAGCGATAACGGCATCGTGGCGTGGTTTAGCCAGAATCGTTACCGTCAGTTCGCTCAACGGTTTGCCGAGCGCCGCCGCTACATTGCGCAGGTTATCCGCCAGCGGCAGGTTCAGATCAATGGTGCCTTTGGCTCCCGGTCCGACGATCAGCTTCTCCATATACATATCTGGCGCGTTGAGGAAACAGCCTTTATCGCCTACTGCCAGCACCGCCAGCGCGTTAGCCTGGCCCATCGCCGTCATGCGCGTGCCTTCAATCGGATCAACAGCAATATCTACCGCGTCGCCGCGACCAGTACCGACTTTTTCACCAATGTAGAGCATCGGTGCTTCGTCGATTTCACCTTCACCAATGACGATGGTGCCGTCAATGTTGACCTGGTTGAGCATAATACGCATGGCGTTTACCGCCGCGCCGTCCGCGGTGTTTTTATCGCCGCGTCCTAACCATTTGTAGCCAGCCAGCGCCGCAGATTCGGTGACGCGGGAAAATTCGATGGCAAGTTCTCGTCTCATAGCAAACTCTAAGCAGTAAGGAATGGCGCGAAGTGTAGCACAGGGGAAGGGCGGGATTATTGATGTGTGCGGGGTTGCCCCCGCACGATTCAGGACTACCGGATGCGGCATAAACGCTTCATCCGGCATTTACATTACTCGTCGTGTTCTTCCCACGCCATCGCGCGTTTGACCGCTTTTTTCCAGCCTGCGTAACGGTAATTACGCTCAGTGGTTTCGATGCCTGGACGGAACTCGCGCTCAATCACCGCTTTCTCTTGCAGCTCGTCGAGGTTCTGCCAGAAGCCAACCGCCAGACCAGCAAGATAGGCCGCACCCAATGCGGTGACTTCGCGCACTTCCGGGCGCTCAACGCGCGTACCGAGAATATCGGACTGGAACTGCATCAGGAAATTGTTCGCTACTGCGCCGCCATCCACGCGCAGCGCGTGCAGACGAATACCGGAGTCGGCCTGCATTGCTTCCAGTACGTCACGCGTCTGATAAGCAATAGACTCCAGCGTCGCGCGGATAATGTGGTTAGCGTTCACTCCACGCGTTAAGCCGAAAATCGCCCCGCGCGCATACGGATCCCAGTATGGCGCACCCAGCCCGGTAAATGCCGGAACCACATATACACCATTGGTGTTTTGCACTTTGGTGGCGAAATATTCGGAATCGTACGCGTCGTTAATCAACTTCATCTCATCGCGCAGCCACTGAATGGATGCGCCCGCCATAAACACCGCACCTTCCAGCGCATAGTTCACTTCGCCAGTCGGGCCGCAGGCGATGGTGGTCAGCAGGCCGTTTTCTGATTTCACCGCTTTCTCGCCAGTGTTCATCAGCATAAAGCAGCCAGTGCCGTAGGTATTTTTCGCCATCCCTTCTTTCACGCACAACTGACCAAACAGCGCCGCCTGCTGGTCACCGGCGATCCCGGAGATTGGAATACGCGTGCCGCCTTTGCCGCCAATGTTAGTCTGACCGTATACTTCGGAAGAACGACGCACTTCTGGCAGCATCTCACGCGGAATATCCAGCACCTCCAGCATTTTGTCGTCCCAGTCCAGGGTATGGATGTTGAACAACATGGTACGAGAGGCGTTGGTGTAATCGGTCACATGGACACGGCCCTGAGTCATTTTCCAGATAAGCCACGTATCAACCGTACCAAACAGCAATTCACCACGACGCGCACGCTCGCGAGAGCCTTCCACATGGTCGAGGATCCACTTCACTTTGGTGCCAGAGAAGTACGGGTCAATCACCAGACCGGTATTGCTGCGGATATAATCTTCTAAACCGTCACGTTTTAAATGCTCGCAGATTTCTGCGGTACGACGGCACTGCCAGACAATGGCGTTATAGATAGGCTTGCCGGTTTCTTTTTCCCAGACAATAGTGGTTTCACGCTGGTTCGTAATACCGATAGCTGCAATTTGATCGGAACTGATATCGGCTTTCGCCAGCACTTCTACCAGCGTGGAGCTTTGGGTGGCCCAGATTTCCATTGGGTCGTGTTCTACCCAGCCTGGTTTTGGGTAGATTTGCTCAAATTCGCGCTGCGACACGCTAATGATATTGGCATCGTGATCCATTACGACCGCGCGGGAGCTGGTGGTGCCCTGGTCGAGCGCAACGATATATTTTTTTTCAGTCATGTTTAATTGTCCCGTAGTCATATTACAGCGAAGCTTTTTGTTCTGAAGGAGTTGTGGTCTCCTTTTCTTCCACAACACAGATATCGCAAGGCAAATGGCGACCAATCAGTTTGCGGTAGGCAAATGCACCTACAATCGCGCCAACGATAGGGCCAAAAAGCGGCACCAGGAAGTAAGGAATATCTCTGCCGCCGGTAAAGGCGACATTGCCCCAGCCCGCCAGCCAGGCAAAGACTTTCGGACCGAAGTCACGCGCTGGGTTCATGGCAAAACCCGTCAATGGGCCCATAGATGCGCCAATGACCGCAATCAGTAGACCAATCAGCAAGGGAGCCAAAGGGCCGCGTGGTACACCGTTGCCATCGTCCGTTAACGCCAGGATCAGCCCCATCAGAATAGCGGTAATCACCATCTCAACTGCGAAAGCCTGCACAAAATTGATATGAGGATTCGGGTAAGTAGAGAAAGTGCCAGCCAGATCAACACTTTCAACGCTGCCGCGAACAATGTGATGAGTCTGTTCGAAGTCGAAAAATAAATTGTAGTAAAGCCCGTAAACTAAAGCCGCAGCGCAGAAAGCGCCGGCAACTTGTGAAACGATAAAAGGAATAACTTTGCGCTTGTCGAAACAGGCAAACAGCCACAATGCAATGGTAACAGCGGGGTTAAGATGCGCGCCGGAAACCCCTGCGGTCAGGTAGATGGCCATTGCCACCCCCAGTCCCCAAATGACACTGATTTCCCACTGACCAAAAGACGCACCAGCGACTTTTAGTGCTGCAACGCAACCCACCCCGAAAAAAATCAACAACCCGGTACCGAGGAATTCAGCAATGCACTGGCCTTTCAAGGTTGATGTTTGACTCATAATCGGATCCTGAAGAGTTAATGTTTGTTGTATGCGTGAAAGTCACGGACCTCCACGATGCTTGTAGGCATGCTGTAAACTTATCGTTAACGAGCAAAAACGAGAAATATCGAACTTAAAATGTGTGTGCTTCGTCATAAAATGAGCGTTATCGCGCCATTTATTCCATCTGATTGTACATGATGCATGTTTGTTAGATCATTCGCGCAACAAATTTATTAACATTTTCGATTGATGTGGATTATGTCACCAGGAGAAGGATGAAAAGTGTGGCAAACCTTAATCTGCAAGGCGTGCCGCTGGACAGCGATGGCGCGGCTTCATACAATCGGAGCTAACTAAAGTGCGCTCGTATTTATTAAGGCGTCACCGGTAATCGGGACGAGGATTTTTATCCATCAACGCCTTGCAATTCAGGAGAGGTATGACAATGTCATTAGAAGTGTTTGAGAAACTGGAAGCAAAAGTACAGCAGGCGATTGATACCATCACTCTGTTGCAGATGGAAATCGAAGAGCTGAAAGAAAAAAACAACTCACTGTCGCAGGAAGTTCAAAATGCCCAGCATCAGCGCGAAGAGCTGGAGCGTGAGAACAACCATCTGAAAGAACAGCAGAACGGCTGGCAGGAACGTCTGCAGGCCCTGCTGGGTCGCATGGAAGAGGTCTGATTACGCTTCATCTTCCGCGTAATTTCTTTACTGTGTAGGCCAACAGGTAACGCAGAAAAAAGGCACCTTGCGGTGCCTTTTCTATCATTCAATATCCAACGGATCTTCAGAAAGAATAATCCCGGTATTGTCGGCATAAAGATGGTCGCCGGAGAAGAAGGTGACACCGCCAAAATTGACGCGGACATCGCTTTCGCCAATGCCTTCGCCAGCGGCACCAACCGGAATTGCCGCCATCGCCTGGATGCCGATATCCAACTCTTCCAGGTCATCTACCTGACGCACCGCGCCGTAAATGACCAGACCTTCCCATTCATTTTGTACTGCCAGACGCGCCAGTTCAGCATCGACCAGTGCGCGACGAACAGAACCACCGCCATCGACGACAAGAACACGACCACGGCCATTCTGTTCGAGCAGATCGTACAGCAACCCGTTGTCCTCGAAACATTTTACCGTGATTATTTGTCCGCCAAACGACGCCCGTCCGCCAAAGTTGGAGAACAGCGGTTCCACGACGTTAACATCTTCTTGATAGATGTCACAAAGCTCGGAAGTATCGTATTTCATAGGCTTAACATTCAGTTGCTGCGAGAATTTTCAGTATATCGCGCTATGTGGGCTGTTGGCAAAATCATCAATTGTTAATTGATATTTGTCAGTTATGCTGCCCACTGGCTTAGGAATATCCCTAAAACAAACAGCAGGTTAGTCAGTAACGCTCCCTTGACAGTGCGTTCCAGCATCGGTCGCATCGCCACCGGGTCCATTTCCCGCATCACATAACGGGCTTGCTTCACCAGCAACGGTGCCGCCAGCAGAAACAGCCAGCCCCACAGGCTATGCAGCGAAAAGAGATTAAACAGCGCCAGGCACACCAGAGAGCCCATCAGCAGGCAGGCATGATAACGACGCGCGTTCACTTCACCTAAGCGCACCACCAGCGTGTTTTTGCCATTTTCGCGGTCGCTATTGATATCACGCAGGTTATTAATGTTCAGTACTGCCGTTGCCAGCAGGCCGCATGCGGTCGCCGGAAGGATCAGCGCCGGAATCAATGTATGAGCCTGTAAATACCAGCTGCCCATGACGCTCAACCAGCCAAAGAAAACCAGTACGGAAATATCACCCAGACCGATATAACCATAAGGACGATTGCCCACGGTGTAGGTGATAGCGGCAATGATCGACAACCCACCAAGAATCAGGAAACCGACAAAATCGGCCAACGTATGGCACGCCACTGCAACCAGTGCCAGCCCGGAGAGACAGATGAGCACGACGGTAATAATGAGCGCCCGTTTCATCTCTTGCTGGGTAATGACCCCTTTTTGCATGCCGCGTAGCGGTCCGATACGGTCAGGTTTATCGCTGCCTTTTACCGCATCGCCGTAATCATTGGCGAGGTTAGAAAGGATCTGTAATAGCCCGGCGGTAATCAGTGCCAGCAGGGCGACCAGCGGATCGAAGTGACCTTGCCACCATGCCAGCGCCGTCCCGACGATAATTGCAGCAAAGGCGAGGGGGAGGGTTTTAGGTCGTAAACTTTCCAGCCACGCCTGAGTTCGGCTAATTTGTTGTTCAGTCATAATACGCGCCAATAAAAATGGGGCCTTTCAGCCCCATCAAACAATGATGAAAATGATTGAACGCGATTATAGGATAAAACGGCTCAGATCTTCATCTGCCACCAACGCATCCAGATGTTTGCTCACATAATCTGCGTCAATAGTGATGGTTTGACCGCTTAAATCGCTGGCGTCGTAGGAAATCTCTTCCATTAAACGCTCCAGAACGGTATGTAAACGACGAGCACCGATGTTTTCGGTAGATTCGTTCACCTGCCATGCCGCTTCCGCGATGCGCTTAATACCGGAGTCGGTAAACTCGATATTTACGCCTTCAGTCGCCATCAGTGCTTTGTACTGCACGGTAATAGAGGCATTCGGCTCGGTCAGAATACGCTCGAAGTCGCTGGTGGTCAGTGCCTGCAGCTCAACGCGGATTGGCAGACGACCTTGCAGTTCCGGGATCAGGTCAGACGGTTTCGCAATCTGGAACGCGCCAGAAGCGATAAACAGAATGTGGTCAGTTTTGACCATCCCGTGTTTGGTGGAAACGGTGCAACCTTCTACCAGCGGCAGCAGGTCACGCTGAACACCTTCACGAGAAACATCCGGACCGGAAGACTCGCCGCGCTTACAGATTTTGTCGATTTCGTCGATAAACACGATCCCGTGCTGCTCAACAGCGTCGATAGCGTCTTGCTTCAGCTCTTCCGGATTCACCAGTTTCGCCGCTTCTTCTTCAATCAGCAGCTTCATGGCGTCTTTGATTTTCAGCTTACGTGCTTTTTGCTTCTGGCCGCCCAGGTTCTGGAACATGGACTGCAGCTGGCTGGTCATCTCTTCCATGCCCGGAGGAGCCATAATTTCAACGCCCATCGGTGCTGCGGCAAGATCGATCTCGATTTCTTTGTCATCAAGCTGGCCTTCACGCAGTTTCTTGCGGAATGCCTGACGAGCAGCGGACGGTTCCTGCTGCTGTTCGGTCTGTCCCCAGTTGTTTTTAGCAGGTGGGATCAGCACGTCGAGAATACGTTCTTCTGCCAGTTCTTCAGCGCGATAACGGTTTTTCTCGATAGCCTGGACGCGTACCATTTTCACGGCGGCATCGGTCAGATCGCGAATAATAGAATCCACTTCCTTACCGACATAGCCCACTTCGGTGAATTTGGTCGCTTCAACTTTGATGAACGGCGCATTCGCCAGCTTAGCCAGACGACGGGCGATTTCAGTTTTACCGACACCGGTCGGGCCGATCATCAGGATATTTTTCGGGGTCACTTCATGGCGCAGCTCTTCGTTGAGCTGCATGCGACGCCAGCGGTTACGCAGAGCAATCGCCACGGAACGCTTGGCGTTGTCCTGGCCGATGATGTGCTTATCCAGTTCGCTGACGATTTCGCGTGGGGTCATTTCAGACATGGGAGATCCTTACGCTTTGTAGCTTAATTCTTCGATGGTGTGGAAATGGTTGGTATAGATGCAAATGTCGCCTGCAATATCCAACGCCTTTTCAGCAATTTCACGGGCGCTAAGTTCAGTGTTTTCTAACAGCGCGCGCGCCGCAGCCTGGGCGTAAGGGCCGCCGGAGCCGATAGCAATAAGATCGTTTTCTGGCTGCACCACGTCACCGTTACCGGTGATGATAAGCGATGCAGTTTCATCCGCGACTGCCAGCAGTGCTTCAAGTTTGCGCAGCATGCGATCGGTACGCCAGTCTTTCGCCAGCTCAACGGCGGCTTTGACCAGATGGCCCTGATGCATTTCCAGTTTACGTTCAAACAGTTCGAACAGCGTAAAAGCATCCGCAGTACCGCCCGCAAAGCCCGCGATGACTTTGTCGTTGTACAGACGGCGGACCTTTTTCACGTTGCCTTTCATTACGGTATTGCCCAACGTGGCCTGACCATCACCAGCGATGACCACATGGTCGTTACGGCGTACGCTTACTATAGTTGTCACGAGCTGACCCCTTGGTTACGAATACAGAGTACAAACCCCGTACAAAAGTACGGGGCATAATGCAATTATAGATGGGGGGGATTTTGAGGGTTTCAACCCCCGGCGGCGAGCCGAATGCAGTTTGTATGACCCGCCATCTTCAAGCGATTGAGGGTGCTGTCTGCGTTCTCTTTGCCTTTCACCGGGCCAATGACCACACGATTCCAGCCATTGTTGGTGGTGATCTTCGAGTCAAAGCCTTCAAACGCCAGCTGAGCACGTACCGTCTCTGCCTGTTCCGCGCCTCTGAACGAACCGCACTGCACCATCCAGCGGCGTTCGTCTTTTTTCTCCGCCGTCGGTTTTGGCGCGTCAGCGGCACGAGCAACCGGCGCAGCTTGCTGCGGCTTCGACTGCGCGGTCGTGTGCGCAGGAGTTTGCAGCAGATCCTGGTACGGCTGCTGAGTAGAAGCCGGTTTAGACTGGCGCGGTTGCGCCTGTACCGGTGCGGCTTGCGACGTACGCGTCTGCTGCTGCCAGCTTTGTTCAGTCGTACGCGACTGCTGAGCCAGGCGTTGCTGCTCCGCTAATTGCTGCGCCTGACGCTGGCGCTGTAGCGTTTGCTGACGCTGTTCCGGCGTCTGCTCATTCCACGGAACTTCAACCAGCTGCGTTGGCTGCTGGCGCATATCAGCCTGCATTTGCTCAAGGAGCTGGCGTTGCTCTGGTGTTAGTTGCTCCGGCGTTTTCACTTCACCACCGGCAGAAGGTTCTGTAGGCGCACGCACACCCGGCTGGCGACTTTCCAGCTCTTTGATGTAGCGCCAGCGTTCTTCTGGTTTTGGTGGTAGTCCGTTTCCGGTCACTTTCTGGCTTTGCAGCGTCTCGGACTCTTCTTTCTTGTGATGCGTAATGAAGTACAGACCACCGATAAAGGTCACAAGAACGGCGGCAGCAATAGCGACCATAGCGGGAGAAACCGCAGGCAGATTTCGTTGCTTTTTCCGTGAGGTGCTCTTTTTTCGCCGCGAAGGTGCCGGTTGGCTGCGGCGTACATAATCTCGTTGTGCCACTATCGTTTCGCTGTATTTATTCGTTCGTCAGCCCGCCATGTTACTTAAGCGGCGGGCCTTTGACCAGTCACGGCAGTCTTAAAGGTTTACTTTAAGGTAACGCGCGTGTTGATCCCCGGATGATAAGTTCGCAGTCCATTAAACGAGAGCCACTGCCAACGTGTTGCCCCTGCATTTGATCAAGCAATAACAGCATAGCTTCCCGACCGATTTCGTAACGCGGCTGCGCGATGGTTGTCAGCGGCGGATCACAAAATTGCGTCAGGTCGATGTTATCAAAACCGATTATGGAAAGGTCTTCCGGTACTTTCAGCCCCTGGCGTTTTGCCTGCGAAAGTGCGCCGAGCGCCATCACATCGCTATGGCAGAAGACAGCAGTAGGCGGTTGTGGAAGATCAAGCAGCTGTTGCATTGCTTTGCTTCCGGCTTCGAAGGTGAAGTCGCCACGGGCGATGTATTGCGGATCAACCATAATGCCGCAGCGACGCAGCGCCTGAACGTAGCCTTGCAGGCGGTAGTGACACAGCGGCATCTCTTCGGGACCGGCTATACAGCCAATCCGTTTATGCCCTTGCTCATATAAATAATTTACTGCATCAAATGCGGCGGTCAGATTGTCGATATGAACGGTAGGCAGCTCCAGTTCCGGTGCAAATTCGTTCGCCATCACCATCGGCGGCAGATTACGCTGTTCCTCAATGCTGGCATCAAACGGCAGCCTTGAACCCAGCAACAACATGCCATCAATTTGCTTGGTGATGATCAAATCGATAAAGGTTTTTTCCTGCTGATTTTGATGCGCACAGTCGCCAATCAGCACCAGATATCCGTGATTTGCCGCCGTAACTTCGATACCGCGAATAATTTCGCTAAAGAAGGGATCGCAGATATCCGGGACAATCACCAGAATGGTGCGGGATTCATTACGCTTGACGTTGCGCCCCATAGGCTGCGGTAAATAACCCACTTCCCGGGCCGCTTTTTCAACCCGATTACGGGTGGCCTGGGAGACTTTATCGGGATTCATTAATGCTCGGGAGACAGTCGCTGTAGAGACTTTTGCCTTGAGGGCAACGTCTTTCATGGTCGCGGCAGTTTCCTGCTTCTTCGCTTTCACACTCACTCCTCGCCTGGCACGTCAGGCGTACTACATCCATGTTTACTTCACATCGGCAACATTTTTAGCAGATAGCGCGTGAAAACGGTTACAGAATTTTCATGAAAAGTGTGATGAATATTGAATTTTTCGATCCGCCTCGCATCGTTTGCGCATTAGCCCTCGATGGGATCGACATCCAGCACCCATTTCACCTTACGGGAATCCGGTATTGTATTAATAAGCGCCAGCGTACCATTGATGATGTGCTGTAATCGCACGCGGGAAGGGTGCTGCAACAAAATTTGCCAGCGCCAGCGACCACCACGCTTAGGGGCCAGTGCCGGAACCGGACCGAGAACCCACAGTTTGTCGTCTGCCAGCGGACTGGAGAGGATCAGATTACGCAGTTGTTGCAGGAACAGCGGCGCATGCTGATTGTTATGATCTTCCGCACGCACAATCACATGGCTGGTCCACGGCGGCAGCTGCATCATCCGTCGCTCAGCCAGCGCCTGTTCGGCAAAGGCGTCGTAGCCTTTATAGAGCAACGTTTGCAACAGAGGATGTTCCGGATGGTGCGTTTGCAGCACCACTTCGCCCTGTTTACCCGCACGCCCGGCACGACCGGCGACCTGGGTGTAAAGCTGGGCAAAACGCTCTGCCGAGCGAAAATCGGCAGAAAACAGCGCACCGTCCACATCCAGTAACGCCACCAGCGTCACATCCGGAAAGTGGTGACCTTTCGCCAGCATTTGCGTGCCGATCAAGATCCTCGCGCCGCCGCGATGCACTTCCGCCAGTTGTTGTTCCAGCGCTCCTTTGCGGCTGGTGGTATCGCGGTCGATACGAGAAATGGGCACACCAGGGAACAGCGGCGCAAGCGTCTGTTCAAGCTGTTCGGTGCCCAGCCCCACGGGTACCAGGTGCGTGGAACCGCAGGAAGGGCACTGGCGCGGCACCGGACGCTGACTGTCGCAATGGTGGCAGCGCAAATGCTGTTGCGCCTGATGCAGCGTGTAGTAGTGATCGCAACGTGGACATTCGGCAATCCAGCCGCAGTCGTGGCACAGCAAGGCAGGCGCAAAGCCACGGCGGTTAAGAAAGAGGATAACCTGGTTGTCGGCCTGTAAATGCTGGCGCATACGGGTGATTAACGCCGGAGCCAGCCCCGCCTGCACCTTCTGACCTTTTAAATCCAGCACGTGTTGAATTGCCGGACGCGCATTCCCCGCCCGACGCGTCAGGCGCAGCAGGCGGTATTTTTTCTGCTGGACGTTGCATAACGTTTCCAGTGCGGGTGTTGCGGAGCCAAGAATAATCGGGATTTGCTCGCTGTGCGCACGATAAACCGCCAGGTCGCGGGCATGATAGCGCCAGCCTTCCTGCTGCTTGTAGGAACTGTCGTGCTCTTCATCAATGACAATCACACCGAGATTTTTAAACGGCGTAAACAGCGCGGAGCGGGTGCCGATCACAATCGCCGCCTCACCATTTTTCGCTTTCAACCACGCCGAAAGACGCTCGCTGTCGTTCAGGCCGGAATGCAGAACTTCTACGGGGGCATTAAAACGTTCACGAAAACGGGCGATAGTTTGCGGTGTCAGGCCGATTTCCGGCACCATCACCAGCGCCTGTTTGCCCTGAGCGAGCACATTTTCCAGTACACTGAGATAAACCTCCGTTTTACCGGAACCGGTAACGCCCGCCAGCAGCCAGGCAGAAAAAGTATCTGCCGCGCTATGAATTGCGCCAACGGCGGTGGCCTGTTCGGTATTCAACCGCAACCGCTCACCAGAAACGGCATAGTTCGTGCGCCAGTCGCTAAACTCTGGTGTTTCACTTGCTAAATCACACAGACCTTTTTTGCGCAGTGCCTGCAACGCGGCATCATTAAATTCGAGCGTTGCAACCTGGTCGCGCCAGATTTTGCCTTGCCGTAACGCTGCCAGCGCCTGTTGTTGCTTTGGCGAGCGTTTCAGGCTGTTCAGATCCACCGCCTGGCCTTGTTCAGTGGCAAACCAGTACCACATCGGCGCGTTCGCCGCAGGCCGCCCTTGGCGTAGTAAAATCGGCAAGGCATGAAACAGCACATCGCCAATCGGATGATGATAGTAATCCGCCGCCCATAGCAGTAATCGCCAGACGGAGTGAGTAAATACCGGCTCAACGTCCAGCACTTCAACTACCGCTTTCAGCTCGTTAAGCGGCAGCTCACTGACATCGCTAACTGATACCACAACCCCGATGCGCTCCTGCTGTTTGCCAAACGGCACGCGCACGCGACACCCGGCTTTAACCGTCATGCCTTCTGGCAGGAGATAGTCAAAGGTACGAGGAAGCGGAACGGGCAAGGCAACGTGGGCAACGGGCATAGCATCATCCTGACTTGAAATTCGGTGGGTTAGTATACACATTGCCGTAGAAGAGTGCGGATCAGTTTGCATACGCTGGTTAATTTCTGTATGATTTCGCGCCTTCGTACGAAATGATCGTATTGAAGCTATACTTTTAACATCGCGTGGTGTCTGGCGTTAGGGCTGGAAGAGCGACGCGGCCTTAAACCGAGGTTTTCCCATGAAAAAAGATATTCACCCGAAATACGAAGAAATTACTGCTAGCTGCTCTTGCGGTAACGTAATGAAAATCCGCTCCACCGTTGGTCATGACCTGAACCTCGACGTGTGCAGCAAGTGCCACCCGTTCTTCACTGGCAAACAGCGTGATGTTGCTACCGGTGGCCGTGTTGACCGCTTCAACAAGCGTTTCAACATCCCGGGCAGCAAATAAGACCGGATTTCCGAAAAAAGCGCCGCATGGCGCTTTTTTTGTGCCTGAATTTTGGTCGTATTACCACGAAAACAGCGGCCACTCTTTGGCAACCGTGGTGAGTTGTGGCGCGTCGAAAACGGCTTGTGGCGAGACCACCGTTTCCTCAAGCGGAATATTTTTGCCGTAGCGTTCTTTGAGCTTTGCCTGAACCAGCGGGTTACTCAGATCGAACTCTTTCAACTTCTGCTGTTCGCCCACGCGCATTCCCAGCGCATTCTGGTAAACCTTCCACACCACTTCCGAACAGTACTGGCGATCGTCGCTCCACGAGAAGCTGAAATCGTACGGTTTGCCGAGATAACGTTTTGCCGTTTGCGCCAGTTTTTGCTGTTGTTTAACACTCAGTCCGCCTTCAACGCGGCGAACAACGTATTTGCCCTTTTCACCATGGGCAATCCACTGCTTGAGCGGGGTGTATTTCACCGGGCCGACCGCTTCAAAAACGTAGGGCTTTTTGTTACGCATCACCAGCATACCGGTGTGGCTGTAATCGGAATGGGTCGCCAGTTGGATCGCTTTACTTTGCGATGAGCGAGAGATTTGAAAGATGATGTCGCCAGTTTGCGGCTGCCAGGCAAAGGCAGGCACAGAAACCAGCAGGCTGAGGATCAGTAGCCTGATTTTCATCGTTAAACGTCCTTGTATGAAAAAAGCGGCTGGTTAACTCCGCGCCGCTCTTTTCCGCTTTAGTATTCCCACGTCTCCGGGTTAATCCCCATCTCACGCATGATCTCTTTTGCCGCTTCCGGGATTTCGTCGCTGCGCTCTTTACGCAGATCGGCATCATCCGGCAATGGTTGCCCGGTAAAGGCATGCAGAAACGCTTCGCACAGCAGCTCGCTGTTGGTAGCGTGACGCAGGTTGTTCACCTGACGACGCGTGCGTTCATCGGTGAGGATTTTTAACACCTTAAGAGGAATGGAAACCGTAATCTTTTTGACTTGTTCACTCTTCTTGCCGTGCTCAGCGTATGGGCTGATATATTCGCCGCTCCATTCAGCCATGAGATACTTAATCCTCTTCGTCAATAAATTGAGACCAGACCACACAATTTATGTGGGTACTGACCGTAAACCCGCATAGTTTACCGTACAGGCGTTACCGTGACATCGTGTAATGCACCTGTCGGCGTGATAATGCATATAATTTTAACGGCTATTTGGGATTTGCTCAATCTATACGCAAAGAAGTTTAGATGTCCAGATGTATTGACGTCCATTAACACAATGTTTACTCTGGTGCCTGACATTTCACCGACCAAGCCCAGGGAACTTCATCACATGACGCGTAAACAGGCCACCATCGCAGTGCGTAGCGGGTTAAATGACGACGAACAGTATGGTTGCGTTGTCCCTCCCATCCATCTTTCCAGCACCTATAACTTTACCGGATTTAATGAACCGCGCGCGCATGATTACTCGCGGCGCGGCAACCCAACGCGCGATGTGGTTCAGCGTGCGCTGGCAGAACTGGAAGGTGGTGCCGGTGCCGTACTTACTAATACCGGCATGTCCGCGATTCACCTGGTAACGACCGTCTTTTTGAAACCTGGCGATCTGCTGGTTGCGCCACACGACTGCTACGGAGGTAGCTATCGCCTGTTCGACAGTCTGGCGAAACGCGGTTGCTATCGCGTGTTGTTTGTTGATCAAGGCGATGAACAGGCATTACGGGCAGCGCTGGCAGAAAAACCCAAACTGGTACTGGTAGAAAGCCCAAGTAATCCATTGTTACGCGTCGTGGATATTGCGAAAATCTGCCATCTGGCAAGGGAAGTCGGGGCGGTGAGTGTGGTGGATAACACCTTCTTAAGCCCGGCATTACAAAATCCGCTGGCATTAGGTGCCGATCTGGTGTTGCATTCATGCACGAAATATCTGAACGGTCACTCAGACGTGGTGGCCGGCGTGGTGATTGCTAAAGATCCGGACGTTGTCACCGAACTGGCCTGGTGGGCAAACAATATTGGCGTGACGGGCGGCGCGTTTGACAGCTATCTGCTGCTACGCGGTTTGCGAACGCTGGTGCCGCGTATGGAGCTGGCCCAGCGCAACGCGCAGGCGATTGTGAAATATCTGCAAACCCAGCCGTTGGTGAAAAAACTGTATCACCCGTCGCTGCCGGAAAATCAGGGGCATGAAATTGCCGCGCGCCAGCAAAAAGGCTTTGGCGCAATGTTGAGTTTTGAACTGGATGGCGATGAGCAGACGCTGCGTCGTTTCCTGGGCGGGCTGTCGTTGTTTACGCTGGCGGAATCATTAGGGGGAGTGGAAAGTTTAATCTCTCACGCCGCAACCATGACACATGCAGGCATGGCACCAGAAGCGCGTGCCGCCGCCGGGATCTCCGAGACGCTGCTGCGTATCTCCACCGGTATTGAAGATGGCGAAGATTTAATTGCCGACCTGGAAAATGGCTTCCGGGCTGCAAACAAGGGGTAAAAATGAATGTGATTGCGCAGGCAGGGGCGAAAGGTCGTCAACTGCATAAATTTGGTGGCAGTAGTCTGGCTGATGTGAAGTGTTATTTGCGTGTCGCGGGCATTATGGCGGAGTACTCTCAGCCTGACGATATGATGGTGGTTTCCGCCGCCGGTAGCACCACTAACCAGTTGATTAACTGGTTGAAACTAAGCCAGACCGATCGTCTCTCTGCGCATCAGGTTCAACAAACGCTGCGTCGCTATCAGTGCGATCTGATTAGCGGCCTGTTACCCGCCGAAGAAGCCGATAGCCTCATTAGCGCTTTTGTCAGCGATCTGGAACGCCTGGCGGCGCTGCTCGACAGCGGTATTAACGACGCGGTGTATGCGGAAGTGGTGGGCCACGGCGAAGTGTGGTCGGCGCGCCTGATGTCTGCGGTACTTAATCAACAAGGGCTGCCAGCGGCCTGGCTTGATGCCCGCGAGTTTTTACGCGCTGAACGCGCTGCGCAACCGCAGGTTGATGAAGGACTTTCTTACCCGTTGCTGCAACAGCTACTGGTACAACATCCGGGCAAACGTCTGGTGGTGACCGGGTTTATCAGCCGTAACAACGCCAGTGAAACGGTGCTGCTGGGGCGTAACGGTTCCGACTATTCCGCGACACAAATCGGTGCGCTGGCGGGAGTTTCCCGCGTAACCATCTGGAGCGACGTCGCCGGGGTATACAGCGCCGACCCGCGTAAAGTGAAAGATGCCTGCCTGCTGCCGTTGCTGCGTCTGGATGAGGCCAGCGAACTGGCGCGTCTGGCGGCTCCCGTTCTTCACGCCCGTACTTTACAGCCAGTTTCTGGCAGCGAAATCGACCTGCAGCTGCGCTGTAGCTACACGCCGGATCAAGGTTCCACGCGCATTGAACGCGTGCTGGCCTCCGGTACTGGTGCGCGTATTGTCACCAGCCATGATGATGTCTGCTTGATTGAGTTTCAGGTGCCCGCCAGCCAGGATTTCAAACTGGCGCATAAAGAGATCGACCAAATCCTGAAACGCGCGCAGGTGCGTCCACTGGCAGTTGGCGTGCATAATGATCGCCAGTTGCTGCAATTTTGCTACACCTCAGAAGTGGCCGACAGTGCGCTGAAAATCCTCGACGAAGCGGGATTACCTGGCGAACTGCGCCTGCGTCAGGGGCTGGCGCTGGTGGCGATGGTTGGGGCGGGTGTCACCCGTAACCCGCTGCATTGCCACCGCTTCTGGCAGCAACTGAAAGGCCAGCCGGTCGAATTTACCTGGCAGTCCGATGACGGCATCAGCCTGGTGGCAGTACTGCGCACCGGCCCGACCGAAAGCCTGATTCAGGGGCTGCATCAGTCCGTCTTCCGCGCAGAAAAACGCATCGGCCTGGTATTGTTCGGCAAGGGCAATATCGGTTCCCGCTGGCTGGAACTGTTCGCCCGTGAGCAGAGCACGCTTTCGGCACGTACCGGCTTTGAATTTGTGCTGGCAGGCGTGGTGGACAGCCGCCGCAGCCTGTTGAGTTATGACGGGCTGGATGCCAGCCGCGCGCTAGCCTTCTTCAACGATGAAGCGGTCGAGCAGGATGAAGAGTCGCTGTTCCTGTGGATGCGCGCCCATCCGTATGATGATTTAGTGGTGCTGGACGTTACCGCCAGCCAGCAGCTCGCTGACCAGTATCTTGATTTCGCCAGCCACGGTTTCCACGTCATCAGTGCCAACAAACTGGCAGGAGCGAGCGACAGCAATAAATATCGCCAGATCCACGACGCCTTCGAAAAAACCGGGCGTCACTGGCTGTACAACGCCACCGTCGGCGCAGGCTTGCCGATCAACCACACCGTGCGCGATCTGATCGACAGCGGCGATACTATTTTGTCGATCAGCGGGATCTTCTCCGGCACGCTCTCCTGGCTGTTCCTGCAATTCGACGGTAGCGTGCCGTTTACCGAACTGGTGGATCAGGCGTGGCAGCAGGGCTTAACCGAGCCTGACCCGCGTGATGACCTTTCCGGCAAAGACGTGATGCGCAAGCTGGTGATTCTGGCGCGTGAAGCGGGTTACGACATCGAACCAGATCAGGTGCGCGTGGAATCGCTGGTGCCTGCCCATTGCGAAGGCGGTAGCATCGACCATTTCTTTGAAAACGGCGATGAACTGAACGAGCAGATGGTGCAACGACTGGAAGCGGCCCGCGAAATGGGGCTGGTGCTGCGCTACGTGGCGCGTTTCGATGCCAATGGCAAAGCGCGTGTGGGCGTGGAAGCGGTGCGTGAAGACCATCCGCTGGCATCACTGCTGCCGTGCGATAACGTCTTTGCCATCGAAAGCCGCTGGTATCGCGATAACCCTCTGGTGATCCGTGGGCCTGGCGCGGGGCGCGACGTCACCGCAGGGGCGATTCAGTCGGATATTAACCGCCTGGCGCAGTTGTTGTAATTTCAGGAAACTAATAATGTCCGGTACGCATGTCTTCGGGTCTATGGGTTATAATGTAATTTATTGAATTATCATAGGGTTATAGGCCGGATGAAGCGTTTACGCCGTATCCGGCAAGAAGCAATAAGTACGTTGTTAGCCTACATCTGCAATCCGGTCTGTTTTGCATACCGGATTTTCTTTTTCTTACCATCCTGAATTTTTTTCAACTTCCCTGATTTTTCCTCACCATCATTGGTCATTTTTCGGTTGACGCCCTTCAGCTTTTCCTTCATCTTTACATCTGGACGTCTAAACGGATAGATGTGCACAACACAACATATAACTACAAGCGATTGATGAGGTAAGGTATGAGCTTTTTTCACGCCAGCCAGCGGGATGCCCTGAATCAGAGTCTGGCAGAAGTCCAGGGGCAGATTAACGTTTCGTTCGAGTTTTTCCCGCCGCGTACCAGTGAAATGGAGCAGACCCTGTGGAACTCCATCGATCGCCTTAGCAACCTGAAACCGAAGTTTGTGTCGGTGACCTATGGCGCGAACTCCGGCGAGCGCGACCGTACGCACAGCATTATTAAAGGCATTAAAGATCGCACTGGTCTGGAAGCGGCACCGCATCTTACTTGCATTGATGCGACGCCCGACGAGCTGCGCACCATTGCACGCGACTACTGGAATAACGGTATTCGCCATATCGTGGCGCTGCGTGGCGACCTGCCGCCGGGAAGTGGTAAGCCAGAAATGTATGCTTCTGACCTGGTGACGCTGTTAAAAGAAGTGGCAGATTTCGATATCTCCGTGGCGGCGTATCCGGAAGTACATCCAGAAGCGAAAAGTGCCCAGGCCGATTTACTCAACCTGAGACGAAAAGTGGATGCCGGAGCCAACCGCGCGATTACTCAGTTCTTCTTCGATGTCGAAAGCTACCTGCGTTTTCGCGATCGCTGCGTCTCGGCAGGCATTGATGTGGAAATCATTCCGGGAATTTTGCCGGTTTCGAACTTTAAACAGGCGAAGAAATTTGCCGACATGACCAACGTGCGTATTCCGGCGTGGATGGCACAAATGTTCGACGGGCTGGATGATGATGCTGAAACCCGCAAGCTGGTGGGCGCGAATATCGCCATGGATATGGTGAAGATTTTAAGCCGTGAAGGAGTGAAAGATTTCCACTTCTATACGCTTAACCGCGCTGAAATGAGTTACGCGATTTGCCATACGCTGGGTGTTCGACCTGGTTTATAAGTATTGTGGCTTTTGTAAAAATCACACAGTGATCACAAATTTTAAACAGAGCACAAAATGCTGCCTCGAAATGAGGGCGGGAAAATAAGGTTATCAGCCTTGTTTTCTCCCTCATTACTTGAAGGATACCAAGCTAAAACCTTTTTTATAAAGCATTTGTCCGAAATCAGACATACTCATAAGGGCTTAATTACGATCAATTTGATCTACATCTCTTTAACCAACAATATGTAAGATCTCAACTATCGCATCCGTGGATTAATTCAATTATAACTTCTCTCTAACGCTGTGTATCGTAACGGTAACACTGTAGAGGGGAGCACATTGATGAGCACGTCAGACGATATCCATAACACGACAGCCACTGGCAAATGCCCGTTCCATCAGGGCGGTCACGACCAGAGCGCAGGTGGGGGCACAACCACGCGCGACTGGTGGCCAAATCAACTCCGTGTTGACCTGTTAAACCAACATTCTAATCGTTCTAACCCACTGGGTGAGGACTTTGACTACCGCAAAGAATTCAGCAAATTAGATTACTACGGTCTGAAAAAAGATCTGAAAGCCCTGCTGACAGAATCTCAGCCGTGGTGGCCTGCCGACTGGGGCAGCTACGCCGGTCTGTTTATTCGTATGGCCTGGCACGGCGCGGGTACTTACCGTTCAATCGACGGGCGCGGCGGCGCGGGTCGTGGTCAGCAACGTTTTGCACCGCTGAACTCCTGGCCGGATAACGTAAGCCTCGATAAAGCGCGTCGCCTGTTGTGGCCAATCAAACAGAAATATGGTCAGAAAATCTCCTGGGCCGACCTGTTTATCCTCGCGGGTAACGTGGCGCTGGAAAACTCCGGCTTCCGTACCTTCGGTTTTGGTGCCGGTCGTGAAGACGTCTGGGAACCGGATCTGGATGTTAACTGGGGTGATGAAAAAGCCTGGCTGACCCACCGTCATCCGGAAGCACTGGCGAAAGCGCCGCTGGGCGCAACCGAGATGGGCCTGATTTACGTTAACCCGGAAGGCCCGGATCACAGCGGCGAACCGCTTTCTGCGGCAGCAGCTATCCGCGCGACCTTCGGCAACATGGGCATGAACGACGAAGAAACCGTGGCGCTGATTGCGGGTGGTCATACGCTGGGTAAAACTCACGGTGCCGGTCCGACATCAAATGTAGGTCCTGATCCAGAAGCTGCACCGATTGAAGAACAAGGTTTAGGCTGGGCGAGCACTTACGGCAGCGGCGTTGGCGCAGATGCCATTACCTCTGGTCTGGAAGTAGTCTGGACCCAGACGCCGACCCAGTGGAGCAACTACTTCTTCGAAAACCTGTTCAAGTATGAGTGGGTACAGACCCGCAGTCCGGCTGGCGCAATCCAGTTCGAAGCGGTAGACGCACCGGAAATTATCCCGGATCCGTTCGATCCGTCGAAGAAACGTAAACCGACGATGCTGGTGACCGACCTGACGCTGCGTTTTGATCCGGAGTTCGAGAAGATCTCTCGTCGTTTTCTCAACGATCCGCAGGCGTTCAATGAAGCCTTTGCCCGTGCCTGGTTCAAACTGACGCACAGGGATATGGGGCCGAAATCTCGCTACATCGGACCGGAAGTACCGAAAGAAGATCTGATCTGGCAAGATCCGCTGCCGCAGCCGATCTACAACCCGACCGAGCAGGACATTATCGATCTGAAATTCGCGATTGCGGATTCTGGTCTGTCTGTCAGCGAGCTGGTATCGGTAGCCTGGGCGTCTGCTTCTACCTTCCGTGGTGGCGACAAACGCGGTGGTGCCAACGGTGCGCGTCTGGCATTAATGCCGCAGCGCGACTGGGATGTGAACGCCGCAGCCGTTCGTGCTCTGCCTGTTCTGGAGAAAATCCAGAAAGAGTCTGGTAAAGCCTCGCTTGCGGATATCATCGTGCTGGCAGGTGTGGTTGGCGTAGAGAAAGCCGCAAGCGCCGCAGGTTTGAGCATTCATGTACCGTTTGCACCGGGTCGCGTTGATGCGCGTCAGGATCAGACTGACATTGAAATGTTCGAACTGCTGGAGCCAATTGCTGACGGTTTCCGTAACTATCGCGCTCGTCTGGACGTTTCCACCACCGAGTCACTGCTGATTGATAAAGCACAGCAACTGACGCTGACCGCGCCGGAAATGACCGCGCTGGTGGGCGGGATGCGTGTACTGGGTGCCAACTTCGATGGCAGCAAAAACGGCGTCTTCACTGACCGCGTTGGTGTATTGAGTAATGACTTCTTCGTGAACTTGCTGGATATGCGTTACGAGTGGAAAGCGACCGACGAATCGAAAGAGCTGTTCGAAGGCCGTGACCGTGAAACCGGCGAAGTGAAATACACAGCCAGCCGTGCGGATCTGGTCTTTGGCTCTAACTCTGTCTTGCGTGCGGTGGCGGAAGTTTACGCCAGCAGCGATGCCCACGAGAAGTTTGTTAAAGACTTCGTGGCGGCATGGGTGAAAGTGATGAACCTCGACCGTTTCGACCTGCTGTAATCTGACCTTCTTCAGCGACTGTCTTTCAGGCAGTCGCTGAAGTTTCTTTACCGGCGTATAGTGTCCACAGGAAAACTACACACTGGATCTCTCATGTCTGCCGCAGGAAAGAGCAACCCACTGGCAATCAGTGGCCTGGTTGTGCTCACACTTATCTGGAGTTATAGCTGGATTTTCATGAAGCAAGTCACCAGCTACATCGGTGCCTTCGACTTTACCGCCTTACGCTGCATTTTCGGCGCTCTCGTTTTATTCATCGTCCTTTTATTACGTGGTCGCGGAATGCGCCCGACACCGTTTAAATACACCTTAGCCATTGCCCTGTTACAAACCTGTGGGATGGTTGGCCTGGCGCAGTGGGCGCTGGTCAGTGGAGGAGCGGGGAAGGTGGCGATCCTGAGCTATACCATGCCGTTCTGGGTGGTGATTTTCGCCGCGTTGTTTCTCGGTGAACGCCTGCGACGTGGGCAATATTTTGTGATTCTGATTGCCGCCGTTGGCTTACTGCTGGTGTTACAACCGTGGCAGCTCGATTTCTCTTCGATGAAAAGTGCCATGCTGGCAATCCTCTCCGGTGTTAGTTGGGGGGCGAGCGCGATTGTCGCGAAACGCCTATACGCCCGCCATCCGCGCGTGGATTTATTGTCGTTAACATCCTGGCAGATGCTTTATGCGGCGCTGGTGATGAGTGCGGTCGCTTTACTGGTGCCGCAACGTGAAATTGACTGGCAACCCACCGTGTTCTGGGCTCTGGCCTACAGTGCGATTCTGGCGACGGCGCTGGCGTGGAGCTTATGGTTGTTTGTATTGAAAAACTTGCCTGCCAGTATTGCCAGCTTAAGCACACTGGCCGTTCCCGTTTGCGGCGTACTCTTTTCCTGGTGGCTGCTCGGTGAGAATCCGGGGGCCGTTGAAGGTAGCGGTATTGTGCTGATTGTGCTGGCACTGGCGCTGGTGAGCCGTAAGAAAAAAGAAGCTGTCAGTGTAAAAAACATCTGAATTTTTTCTTCATGTGGGGCGATCGCTTATTTAACAAAATACCGATAGTGCCCCACCATCCGCCAGCTAAACAGCACGTCTTCTTCCTGCGCGCCTGCGCCAATGTTATGTATCACCAGCGGCGTACCGTCGCGGGCGAAGCCATCTGACACCACCCCAATATGCGCCAGCCCGTTATCTAATCGCCAGGAGACAATATCGCCCGCTTGATAATCACCGGGGTTCTTGCTGGTGGGGCGTGTTTTATCGTGGCGGGTAAACCAGGTTTCCAGATTAGGCACCCGACGGTGATCGATGTTGCTGTCCGGGCGCTTTAACTGCCATTTTTGCGGGTACTCAGCAAAATTCTTCGCCATATCTTCGTGAACCAGTTTCTGCAAATCGACCTTCTGGCTGCGCAAGGCGCGGATCACCACATCGGAACATACGCCGCGTTCTTGCGGGACATCACCGCCAGGATAGGTAAGCTGCACATACGCCGGATCGTAAAATAGCGTGCCGCCGATTTGCTGTCTGGCACCGTCTGCGATGGCAAGGTTGGTGTTGGCCTGGATTTGTACCACGGTTGGTGGAACGGCCGGAGATTTTAAGGAGTTGCTGGTAAATGCCGTTAGCAGGCTGACCAGCGCCAGTGAAGCTTTCATCTGTTCCGTCCGTGAAAATAAGAGTCACAGATTCGACCTTCCGGGCTAACGATTGTTCTGTAGAGAAAATGTCCAGAAGCGGATAAAAAATTCCTGAACAACGTGGGAGTTTCAGACGGGTGATAACGTATAAAAAGTGCTCGAACAGTCCCCTCTCCCCTTTGGGGAGAGGGTTAGGGTGAGGGGAACAGGCCAGCTCCGGGGCGAATATTTACCCTCACCCCGACCCTCTCCCTGAAAGGGCGAGGGGGAAAAACATGCCCGCAGTGACGAGTGAGCCACTTTGCCTGCACTCTCAAACTCCCGGACAAGCCGGGAGTTTGGAGTAGGTTATTCCCACTCTTGCAGGAAACGCTGACCGTACTGGTCGGCTACCAGCAGTGCGGCGTAAACCTGATCTGGCGTCGCGCCGCCAGGCATGTTGTGAATGGTTTCACCTTCTGCACATGCCGCTTCTGCCACAATTCGCATTTTCGCCGGGACATCTTCTTTAATATCCAGTTGAGCGAGAGTTATTGGCAAACCTACCGCATGGCTAAGGGCAGCTACGGTTTCGATTTCCTCCACCGGCGCATTTTCCAGAACCAGCTGCGTCAGCGTACCAAATGCCACTTTTTCACCGTGGTAATAGTGATGCGCGTCCGGGATAGCGGTCAGGCCGTTATGCACCGCGTGAGCCGCCGCCAGCCCGCCGCTTTCAAAACCAACGCCGCTCAAATAGGTGTTCGCTTCAATCACGCGCTCCAGCGCCGGAGTCACTACATGCTGTTCGGCGGCAAGCATCGCTTTTTCGCCTTCTTCCAGCAGAGTGTTGTAGCACAGTTCTGCCAGTGCCAGCGCCGCCTGGGTACACTTGCCGCCCGCCATAGTGGTAGCGCCGCTACGGGAACAGGCGCGTGCTTCAAACCAGGTTGCCAGCGCATCGCCGATACCCGCCGCTAACAGACGTGCAGGTGCGCCAGCGACGATTTTGGTGTCGACAATGACCATATTCGGGTTATTTGGCAACATCAGATAGCGGTCAAATTCACCATCATCGGTGTAGATAACAGACAATGCGCTGCACGGTGCGTCGGTAGAGGCGATAGTCGGTGCGATCGCTACCGGAACACCCATGAAATGTGCCAGTGCTTTGGCAGTATCGAGAGTTTTTCCGCCACCGATACCGAGAATTGCGCCACACTGCGCAGTCTCCGCGATGCCACGCAGACGGTCGATCTCATTTTGCGAACATTCACCGCCAAACGGCGCAATTTCTACTACCAGTCCAGCATCTTTAAAGCTTTTCTCGACAGTGGATTGAGCAAAACCTAAAACAAATTTGTCACCCACCACTAACCAGCGTTCTGCCAGCGGCTTCAGGTATTCGCCCAGACGATTAATCACATCAGCGCCCTGGATGTATTTACCCGGTGATTGAATAATGCGGTCCATAATTGCTCCTTTAGAGATGAGTAGTGCCAAATGCGGCATTCCAGTCGTGTTCGAACTTCTCTATAGCTGACTCTACCGCAGGGGTGTTGAGCATTTGTTGCGCTACATCTAAGGGCAGGGTGATGGATTCACATCCTGCCAGTAAACAGTCCAGCGCCTGACGCGGCGTTTTAAAGCTGGCCGCCAGCACCATGCTTTCTGGTGCGTGCATTTCTAACAGCGCTTGCAGCTCCTGAACCGTACGAATGCCGTCTCCGCCCTGGGCATCTACGCGGTTAACATACGGAGCAACGTATTTTGCCCCTGCCAGTGCGGCTAATAACCCTTGTGCGGCGCTATATACAGCGGTGCCAAGTGTAGTAATACCCTCTTTTTTCAGTATTTTAATTGCTGCCAGACCTTCGGAAGTCACCGGGATTTTCACCACAATACCCGGAATGGCGTCGCGCAGGCGTTTCGCTTCTTTCACCATACCCTGCGCGTCGCGGCTCATGGTCTGAGCAAACAGAATTCCCTCATCACCGATCGCTTTTTGAAGGCGCGGCAGCACTTCCCAGATGGACTCCTTGCTGGCAGCGATAATGCTCGGGTTAGTTGTCACCCCGGCAATCGGGAATATGCGTGCCAGACGTTCGACTTCTGCGACGTTAGCGGTGTCCAGATACAGTTCCATGATGTTTCCTTTTACAGTTCCAGTTCATGTTGCAGCAGGCTGGCGATAGCGTCGGCAGAGGCGGCGTTAACCAGCGCATTACGGAATTCTTCGTGCATGATGCGACGAGCGAGGCGCGAGAAAATGCGCATATGTTGATCGCCCGCGGCGTGTTTGTTCAGGGTTAACATAATGATGAATTGCGCTTCATCATCGCCCCAGCGCACCGGCGCTTGCAAACGCGCTACGCTGATGGTGGATTGCTCAATGTGTTCTGATTTGCTGTGGGGAATGGCAAAACTAAAGCCCAGACCGGTAGAGAAAACGGCCTCGCGCGCCCACAAGTCGGCTTCCAGTTTACGCGGATAGCGACAGCGGCCCGCCAGCAGCAGGTTATCGGTCATGCCTTTGAGCACTTCTTCTTTGCTGCGCCAGTCGCTTTCCAGTGTGATGCACTCGGCGGTGACCAGCGGTGCGTCTTGTTGGGTCATGCGGAATTGCGCCAGCAGGTGTTCCACTTCCAGCGAAGTACGGCAGGCCATTGCCTGGTTGAGCAACTTGCGGCACTCACGGCTATCAAGTTGCGCCATCCGCGCTTTCGCCGCCGGAATTGATGGTGCGCTCATGCTGAGTTCATCCAGCCCTAAACCGACCAGCAACGGCAGCACGGAACCTTTCGCTCCCAG
Source organism: Escherichia sp. WS3227_2 (assembly GCF_046486495.1). NCBI lineage: Bacteria > Pseudomonadati > Pseudomonadota > Gammaproteobacteria > Enterobacterales > Enterobacteriaceae > Escherichia > Escherichia sp. WS3227_2. The sequence continues at coordinate 28,412 of NZ_JBJQLG010000015.1, read as the reverse complement.
TTCACCGCACAGACCAATCCATTTGCCCTGGCGATGCACCGCCTGCACGGCGTAATCGAGCGCCCGCAAGAAGGCCGGATTCAGGCTGTTGTAGTGACGAGTCACCTTAGCGTTATCGCGATCCACTGCCAGTAGATATTGCGTCAGGTCATTACTACCAATACTAAAGAAATCAATCTCTTCGCAGCATTGATCGATGATGAACATCACCGACGGCACTTCCAGCATAATGCCGAGCTGGATCTTCTCATCAAACGGAATGTGTTCGTTACGTAGTTGCTGTTTGGCTTCTGCCAGTTTTTCTTTTACCCATAAGATCTCTTCCATTGAGGAGATCATCGGGATCATGATTTTCAGGCTGCCGTGAGCAGAGGCGCGCAGGATCGACCGTAGTTGTGTGGTAAACAACGACGCGTATTCTTCATAAATACGCACCGCGCGATAACCGAGGAACGGGTTTGCCTCTGCGGGAATATTCAGATAATCAACGGGTTTGTCACCGCCAATATCCATAGTGCGCACAATAATGCTGCGTCCGTTGGCGGACTCCAGCGCCTGACAAAAAATGTTGTACAGCTCGCTTTCGCCCGGTGCACTGGTGCGATCCATATAGAGCATTTCAGTGCGGAATAAACCAACGCCTTCCGCACCATTGCCGAATGCGGCCTGCGCTTCCACGGAGTGAGCGATGTTAGCGGCAATTTCAATGCGGATACCGTCTGCGGTACGGGCTTGTTGGGTCAGCCAGACACGCTGTTGCTCACGCAGGGCGTCCTGTACGCGGGCTTCCTGCTGATAATAACGAGCTACGGCTTCCCCTGGCTCAACCACAATCGCCCCAGCGTTGCCGTCGATATAAATCGTTTGATGCTGCCACGGAGTGAGGGCATCAATATCCACACCAACCAGCGTCGGAATGTTGAACGAACGGGCAAGGATCACCGTATGTGAGGTGGTGCCGCCGCTTTTGAGCAACAATCCTTTGAGGTGATTTTTATCCAGTTCGAGGAACTGGCTGGGGGTCAGTTCATCCGCCATACAAATGGCGGGCTGCGTCAGTTTGCCCGGTGCCGGGAAGCGTTGCTCACCGTAGATTTGCTGGAGTAACTGGAAGCAGACGTCGCGTACGTCCAGGGCGCGTTCTTGCAGGTAGCTGCTGCTGGAACGGGAAAACTCTTCGCAGAAGTGGTGTGCACTGGCGACAATCGCTTCGGCACAGCTTAATCCGGCGCTGACACCTGCCAGTAAATGTTCGCGCAGGGAAGTATCGCCAGCCAGGGATCGGTGCGCTTCCAGAATCGCGCTGGTAGCACCGTCGCTATCCAGCAGACGAAACTCTATGTTTTTCAGTACCAGCGTCAGACCGTTTTCCAGTGCGGATTGTTCGGCGTCAACGCCTTTGGCTGCGGGAAGATTACCCAGCGCATTGAGATCTAAAGAAGAGATCGGCGTCAGAATGCCGCCTGCGCTACCGCTGCACACGGTGCGGGCACGGATAATTTGCGGATTCAGATTGGTCAGTGAAACCGGCAGTGGTTCCAGTTCGTCAGATTTTACTTCCGCCAGCGGTGCGTCGCAGTGGGGGAATTCATCGCGCAGCCATTGGCTTAAACGCTGGTGCGCTTCCTGTTCGTCGGCCCCGGAAATCAGTAACTGGCAGTTATCGCCCACCAGCGTATCGGTGCCAATCAGCGCAAGGGCGCTTTTGGCGTTGCCCTTGCGGTCAGTGCGCAGGTTATGCCACTCAATTTGTGATGAAAAAGTATTACACAGCGTTTCAACGTGGCTTGCCGGACGCGCATGGACGCCGTTAGGTAGCTCACAAATAAATTCCACAATCAGGGCCATTGCCTTTCTCCCGGTACGGTTTTCTGTTTACAGGATAAGAGCGCACGGCAACGGCCTACCATGTGACAAATCTGCCAAAAGCTGGACAAATGTAATGTAACCGTCAATTTGCGACGCGTCTCACAAGACGCCGTTTTGCGGTGTACTTCCGGATTATCGCAAGTTATGAGGCGGATCGCATTTTTGTACTGATATTACAAAAGTCCAGTAAATGGCCTTTTTATCCACTGTTTGCTCCGCCTGCGATTGCCTATTGTTTCTTCCATCAAAAATATGGACATGGGCTTTCGCAAGCCCGGGAGCAGCTTATGAATGAGTTGGTGCAGATCCTGAAAAATACCCGTCAGCATTTAATGACGGGCGTTTCACACATGATTCCCTTCGTGGTATCGGGCGGTATTTTGCTGGCGGTTTCCGTCATGTTGTATGGCAAAGGCGCAGTGCCGGATGCCGTAGCCGATCCGAATCTGAAAAAACTGTTTGATATCGGCGTTGCAGGTTTGACGCTGATGGTGCCTTTCCTCGCCGCTTACATCGGTTATTCCATTGCAGAACGTTCTGCGCTGGCTCCATGCGCTATCGGTGCCTGGGTTGGTAACAGCTTTGGCGCGGGCTTCTTTGGTGCGCTGATCGCCGGGATTATCGGCGGCATCGTGGTGCATTACCTGAAGAAAATTCCGGTGCATAAAGTTCTGCGCTCGGTGATGCCAATCTTCATCATTCCAATCGTCGGCACACTGATTACCGCTGGCGTCATGATGTGGGGGCTGGGCGAGCCGGTGGGGGCGTTGACCAACAGCCTGACCCAGTGGCTTCAGGGGATGCAGCAGGGCAGCATTGTTATGCTGGCGGTGATCATGGGTCTGATGCTGGCGTTCGATATGGGCGGCCCGGTTAACAAAGTGGCCTATGCCTTCATGCTGATTTGCGTTGCTCAGGGTGTTTATACCGTGGTGGCTATTGCTGCCGTGGGGATTTGTGTTCCACCGCTGGGGATGGGGCTGGCGACGCTGATTGGTCGTAAAAATTTCTCCGCAGAAGAGCGCGAAACCGGCAAGGCGGCACTGGTGATGGGCTGTGTTGGGGTTACTGAAGGGGCGATTCCTTTCGCCGCTGCCGATCCGCTGCGTGTCATTCCTTCCATCATGGTCGGTTCAGTTTGTGGTGCGGTAACTGCGGCGCTGGTCGGTGCGCAGTGCTATGCAGGCTGGGGTGGTCTGATTGTGCTGCCGGTGGTTGAAGGTAAGTTGGGTTACATCGCGGCAGTGGCTGTCGGGGCGGTTGTGACGGCAGTCTGCGTGAACGTGCTGAAAAGTCTGGCGCGTAAAAATGGGTCTTCAACTGAAGAGAAGGAAGACGACCTGGATCTGGATTTTGAAATTAATTAATTGAGGAACGAGCCATGACGAAAATTATCGCAGTAACCGCATGTCCTTCAGGTGTTGCCCATACTTATATGGCGGCAGAGGCGCTGGAAAGCGCCGCGAAAGCGAAAGGCTGGGAAGTGAAAGTAGAAACCCAGGGGTCGATTGGTCTGGAAAATGAACTGACTGCGGAAGACGTGGCAAGCGCCGATATGGTGATTTTGACCAAAGATATCGGCATCAAATTTGAAGAGCGTTTTGCTGGCAAGACTATCGTGCGTGTCAACATCAGCGACGCGGTAAAGCGTGCTGACGCCATTATGAGCAAAATTGAAGCTCACCTGGCACAAACCGCTTAAGTTCTTATCCCGCCCGCAAGGGCGGGTTCGCTTTCCCACAGGAGTTCCTCATGACGAATCGTATCTCTCGCCTCAAAACTGCACTGTTTGCCAATACCCGTGAAATCTCGCTGGAGCGGGCGTTGCTTTATACCGCCAGCCATCGGCAAACCGAAGGGGAGCCGGTGATAATGCGTCGGGCGAAAGCAACAGCGTATATCCTTGAACACGTTGAAATTTCGATTCGTGATGAAGAACTGATTGCCGGTAACCGCACCGTAAAACCACGCGCCGGGATTATGTCGCCGGAAATGGACCCTTACTGGCTGCTGAAAGAGCTGGATCAATTCCCGACGCGTCCGCAGGACCGCTTTGCTATCAGCGAAGAAGATAAACGTATCTACCGCGAAGAGTTGTTCCCGTACTGGGAAAAACGTTCGATGAAAGATTTCATCAACGGGCAGATGACGGATGAAGTAAAAGCCGCGACCAGCACGCAGATTTTCAGCATCAACCAGACGGATAAAGGCCAGGGGCACATTATTATTGATTACCCGCGCCTGCTGAATCACGGGCTGGGGGAGCTGGTGGCACAGATGCAGCAACATTGTCAGCAACAGCCGGAGAATCACTTTTATCAGGCAGCGCTGTTACTGCTGGAAGCCTCGCAGAAACATATTTTGCGTTACGCCGAACTGGCGGAAACGATGGCGGCAAGCTGCACTGATGGCCCGCGTCGCGAAGAACTGCTGACCATTGCGGAGATCTCCCGCCATAACGCCGAACATAAGCCGCAGACGTTCTGGCAGGCGTGCCAGTTATTCTGGTACATGAACATCATTCTGCAATACGAATCCAACGCCAGTTCGCTATCGTTGGGGCGCTTCGACCAGTATATGTTGCCGTTCTATCAGGCATCATTAACCCAGGGCGAAGATCCGGCATTCCTGAAAGAACTGCTCGAATCTTTATGGGTGAAATGCAACGACATCGTGCTGTTGCGCTCCACCAGTAGCGCGCGTTATTTCGCAGGTTTCCCTACCGGCTATACCGCACTGCTCGGCGGGTTAACCGAGAACGGACGTAGCGCGGTGAACGTGCTTTCGTTCCTTTGCCTTGACGCTTATCAAAGCGTGCAATTACCGCAACCGAACCTCGGCGTGCGCACTAACGCCTTGATCGACACGCCGTTCCTGATGAAAACCGCAGAAACCATTCGCCTCGGCACCGGTATTCCGCAAATCTTTAACGATGAAGTGGTGGTGCCAGCGTTCCTCAACCGTGGCGTTTCGCTGGAAGATGCGCGCGACTATTCCGTAGTGGGCTGTGTGGAATTATCTATTCCCGGCAGAACCTACGGCTTGCATGACATCGCGATGTTTAACCTGCTGAAAGTGATGGAAATCTGCCTGCATGAAAATGAAGGCAACGCTGCGCTGACTTATGAAGGTTTACTGGAACAGATCCGCGCCAAGATCAGCCACTACATCACCCTGATGGTTGAGGGCAGCAATATTTGTGATATCGGCCATCGCGACTGGGCACCTGTACCGCTACTCTCGTCTTTTATCAGCGATTGTCTGGAAAAAGGCCGCGATATTACTGACGGCGGCGCGCGTTATAACTTCTCCGGCGTACAGGGGATCGGTATCGCCAACCTGAGCGATTCTCTCCATGCGTTGAAAGGGATGATTTTTGATCAACAGCGTTTAAGTTTTGACGAATTGCTGTCGGTATTAAAAGCCAACTTCGCAACGCCAGAAGGCGAAAAAGTCCGCGCTCGCTTAATTAACCGCTTCGAGAAATACGGTAACGATATCGACGAGGTGGATAACATCAGCGCCGAACTGTTACGCCACTACTGCAAAGAAGTGGAAAAATACCAGAACCCGCGCGGCGGCTACTTCACGCCAGGATCGTATACCGTTTCTGCTCACGTCCCGTTGGGATCGGTGGTTGGCGCGACGCCAGACGGTCGTTTTGCCGGGGAACAACTGGCAGACGGTGGCTTGTCACCCATGCTGGGTCAGGATGCACAAGGGCCAACGGCGGTACTGAAATCAGTCAGTAAGCTCGATAATACGCTGCTGTCTAACGGTACGTTGCTGAACGTGAAATTCACTCCGGCGACCCTGGAAGGTGAAGCGGGATTACGCAAACTGGCTGACTTCTTACGGGCATTTACCCAGCTTAAGTTGCAGCATATTCAGTTTAACGTGGTGAACGCCGACACGTTACGGGAAGCGCAACAGCGCCCACAAGATTATGCCGGGCTGGTGGTGCGCGTTGCCGGATACAGCGCCTTCTTTGTCGAATTGTCGAAGGAGATCCAGGATGACATCATCCGCCGGACAGCGCATCAGCTGTAACGTTGTGGAAATGCGCCGCGATGATGTGGCGCGCATTTTCAACATTCAGCGTTATTCACTGAATGACGGCGAGGGCATTCGTACGGTGGTCTTTTTTAAAGGCTGTCCGCATCTTTGCCCATGGTGTGCTAATCCGGAGTCGATCTCCGGCAAAATCCAGACGGTGCGCAGAGAGGCGAAATGTCTGCACTGCGCGAAATGTTTGCGTGATGCGGATGAATGCCCCTCCGGGGCATTTGAACGGATTGGCCGCGATATCAGCCTTGACGCTCTGGAACGGGAAGTGATGAAAGATGACATTTTTTTTCGCACGTCCGGCGGTGGCGTCACGCTTTCTGGCGGCGAAGTGTTAATGCAGGCGGAGTTTGCGACCCGTTTTTTACAGCGACTGCGGCTATGGGGTGTGTCATGCGCCATCGAAACTGCCGGAGACGCGCCAGCCAGCAAGCTGTTACCGCTGGCGAAATTGTGCGATGAAGTGTTGTTCGATTTAAAAATTATGGATGCGGCTCAGGCTCGGGATGTGGTGAAGATGAACCTGCAACGCGTGCTGGAGAATCTGCGTTTGCTGGTGAGTGAGGGTGTCAACGTGATCCCGCGTTTACCGCTGATCCCTGGTTTCACACTCAGCCGGGAGAATATGCAGCAGGCGCTGGATGTACTGATCCCGCTGAATATCAGGCAGATCCATCTGTTACCGTTTCATCAGTACGGCGAACCGAAATACCGCCTGCTGGGGAAAACATGGTCGATGAAAGATGTTGCTGCGCCGTCGTCAGCCGATGTGACAACGATGCGCGAAATGGCAGAACGGGCCGGATTTCAGGTTACCGTGGGAGGTTAAAATGGCATACCTGGTGGCAGTAACCGCCTGCGTAAGCGGCGTGGCGCATACATATATGGCGGCGGAACGGCTGGAAAAGTTGTGCCAGTTAGAGAAGTGGGGCGTCAGCATTGAAACCCAGGGCGCGTTGGGAACGGAGAATCGTTTAGCGGACGAGGATATCCGCCGGGCGGATGTTGCGCTGTTAATTACGGATATCGAGCTTGCCGGTGCTGAGCGATTTGAACATTGCCGCTATGTGCAATGCAGCATCTACGCTTTCCTGCGTGAGCCGCAGCGGGTGATGAGCGCGGTGCGCAAAGTGCTTTCTGCGCCGCAGCAAACCCATCTTATTCTGGAGTAGTCGGTTTTTCTGTCAGTTGGCTGTGGTACTGCCGACGATATTCCGACGGTGAGCGTTCGGTATTTTTACGAAACAGACGGCAGAAGTAGTTGCTGTCGACAAAGCCGCAGGCGTGCGCCACTTCTTTTACCTTCAGGTCATAGCCTTTCAATAACGTCTTAGCGTGCTCCAGTCGCGTGTAATTCAGGTATTCGTTAAAACCAATGGCCCCCGTTTTTTGAAACAGGTGCGAGAGATAGTTTGGTGAAATATAGAACGCCTGTGCGACAGATTCGCGGGTAAGCGCGGAGGCATAGCGTTCGTCGATATAATCGCGAATAGCTTCGAATAGTGCCTGGCTACGTGAGGCGGTCTGGATTTGGCTGCCGAGCAAATCGCGGCAGTGGCTAAGCAGGCTGGCGACGATAAGCCTTGCCGTTTGCTGCTCCTGCGGCTGCATTTGCATTTCATTGAGCGTTTGTAGCAGAAAAGAACCAATGCGCGGGCCGCGTCGGGCGACGTGTTGCTTCGCCAGATTTTGATATTGTTTGCCATCCCATTGCACGACGCTGAAGCCGAGTTGCTGTTTGCCAAACAGCACGCTAAAGGTAGTGGCGGGGGCTTGCCATTGTGGAAAATTCCAGCCACCAGCGGGAACGTACAGCACATCGCCGGGAACTAACGTTGCTCCAGCGCCGGTATCAACAAACTCACCTTCCAGCACAATTTCCAGCCGTGGAAAATCGACCTGATACGCGAGATCGGGCACCGGACCGTTGCTGCTGGCAAAGTAAATCTGGCGCAGGGACAGCGGGCCGTTGATCAGGCGGGAGAGCAGATAGCTGACGTCGTGATACATGTTATTCCCTTAGCTATGTAGACGGGAAAACAGTAACTGGCATTATGAAAAAAGGCCACCTGAAAAGTGTGGCCTGATGGGAGTGCGATGTAAACATTGCGGCAGTATCGCATCCGGCAAATAGCGCCAGACGCGATACAAAGGTCATTTACTGATTACCTACCTGATCGCCATACGGCAGAGTGTCGTAATCGATCAGCGCATTTTTCTTGTACGGGTTACCAATCCAGCGGGTGGTTTCTTTGAACTGCGGATTCACCACTGAACGGGTTGGATCGTAACCGTCGTAAGATAAGCCCGCCAAATCTGACCAGGTGTGGATCAGTTCCGCCAGGCTGTATTTACGATCAACATCCTGTGAGAAATCACGCGGATGAGTCGCTTGCCATTTTTCTGACGTCCACAGCAGGAACGGAATGGTGTACATATGACGCGTCGGGTTGTCTTCATTACGCCCCTGAGTTTTGTGCGGCGGCGTGTCGTAAACCTCTTCACCGTGGTCAGAGAAATAAACCAGGAAACCGTTCGGGTCTGCTGCTTTAAAGTCTTTAATCAGGCTGGCAACCACGTGATCGTTGTACAGGTTAGCGTTGTCATAATCGTTATATGACTCCAGTTCTTCTGCGCTTAATCCCGGCGGAACATGATCGGTATTGCCATCAAACTTGCCCTGATTTTCCGGGTAACGGTATTTGTATTTGATATGCGTACCCAGCAGATGAACGATGATCAGTTTCTTCGGCGCAGGGTCCTTCAGCACTTCCTGGAACGGCTTCAGCACGTTGGTGTCGTATTCACGCGCACTCTGCGTACGTTGCTGGTTCATGTAGTACTGCTTGTCGGTCTGGCGCGAAAATACCGTCAGCATGGTGTTGCGGGCAGTCATCGTCTGCTGGTTGGTGATCCAGAAGGTTTTATAACCCGCCTGTTTCATCATGTTCATCAGCGACGGCTGCGTCAGATACAGATCCGGGTTCTTTTCATTGGCAAAGGTCAGCGCCTGTTGCAGGATTTCAATGGTGTACGGACGAGACGTCACCACGTTATTAAACACGGTCAGATTCGGATCGGTTTTATGCAGCGCATCCAGCTCCGGCGTGGTTTCACGCGGATAACCGTACAGACTCATGCGTCCACGCTGGGTCGACTCGCCAATCACCAGCACTAAAGTGCGCGGTTCGTTACCCGATTCATCTTTGAAATTCGCCAGCGGCGGCAAGGCATTATTTTCATTCAGTAGCTTTGTTAGCGAGTTTAGTTGCTGACGATACTGATAATAGCCGGTCAGGAATTGCCACGGTGCGGCAGGCTCCATACGCGATGCCAGGTTATCCAACGTTTTCTCAAACGGCTTGTTTTTGATAAACGTATTCATGGCGATCGGATGCAGAATCAAGCCATAAAGTAGGGCAAAAGAGACAACATAACGCCACGGCTTTGGAATATAGACCGGGCGCAGGCGTGTCCACAGCAGAACTGCCACCGCCGTATAGGCCAGCGCGATAAGCACAATTTTCAGGCTGAAATACTGGCTTAAATACTCGCTGGCTTCGTTGGTGTTGGTTTCGAACATCACAAACAGAACGCTCTGCGAGAACTCCTGACCGTAGATGATGTAGTAGCACAGCGCCGCCAGAGAGGCCGCCCATAGCACTACGCCGATTACTGCGGCAATAATTTTAATCCGCTTCGGAAAGAGGAATACCGGGATCAACCACAGCGAACTGAATAACAGCGAGTCGCGAATGCCGTTAGTGCCACTATAACCACTGATGTAAATAATGGCCTGTAGCAGAGTAGAGAAAAACCAAAAGTAGAGCAGTGCCCAACCCAGGGCTTTCCAGCTAAAAAGAGGTTTAGCCTGGACTTCTGTGGAATGCATAGTAAGAACCTGTCTTGAAAAAAATATCGCCGAATGTACCGACAATTCCTTAAGGATATCTGAAGGGATATCCAGAATTTGAATAAAATGCAGACAGAAATATATTGAAAACGAGGGTGTTAGAACAGAAGTATTTCAGAAAACCCTCGCGCAAAAGCACGAGGGTTTGCAGGAGAGGAAGATTAGCCGGTATTACGCATACCTGCCGCAATCCCGGCAATAGTGACCATTAACGCCTGCTCGACGCGAGGATCCGGCTCATGGCCTTCTTTTTCTGCCTGGCGGGAGCGGTGCAGCAACTCGGCCTGCAATACGTTCAGCGGGTCGGTGTAAATATTCCGTAGCTGAATAGACTCTGCAATCCACGGCAGATCGGCCATCAGATGGGAATCGTTGGCAATCGCCAGCACCACTTTGATGTCTTCTTCTTGCAGATTGCGTAACTCTTTACCTAACGGCCACAGTGCTTTGTCTACCAGACGTTGGTCATAGTATTCCGCCAGCCACAGGTCTGCTTTGGCGAAGACCATCTCCAGCATGCCGAGACGCGTCGAGAAGAATGGCCAATCGCGGCACATAGCCTCCAGCTCGCTCTGTTTGCCATCTTCGACCACTTTTTGCAGCGCCGTACCTGCACCCAGCCAGGCGGGGAGCATCAGGCGGTTTTGCGTCCATGCAAAAATCCACGGAATGGCGCGCAGCGACTCGACGCCACCGGTCGGGCGACGTTTGGCCGGACGTGAACCCAGCGGCAGTTTGCCCAGTTCTTGTTCCGGCGTAGCGGAGCGGAAGTAAGGCACAAAATCTTTGTTTTCACGTACGTAGCCACGGTAGAGATCGCAGGAGATGACTGACAGTTCATCCATAATGCGACGCCAGCTCTCTTTCGGCTCAGGTGGTGGCAGCAGGTTGGCTTCCAAAATCGCCCCGGTGTACAGCGACAGGCTGCTGACGGTGATTTCTGGCAGACCATATTTAAAGCGGATCATCTCGCCCTGTTCAGTCACGCGCAGGCCGCCTTTCAGGCTTCCTGGCGGTTGTGACAGCAGCGCCGCATGAGCAGGTGCGCCGCCGCGACCAATGGAACCGCCGCGACCGTGGAACAACGTCAGTTCAATACCCGCTTTTTCGCAGGTTTTGATTAATGCATCCTGTGCCTGATATTGCGCCCAGGAAGCCGCCATCACGCCCGCATCTTTTGCTGAGTCGGAATAGCCAATCATCACCATCTGTTTGCCCTGAATCAGGCCGCGATACCAGTCGATATTCAGCAGCTGGGTCATGACATCGTTGGCGTTGTTCAGGTCATCGAGGGTTTCAAACAGCGGAGCAACCGGCATTGCAAACCCGATACCCGCTTCTTTCAGCAGCAGGTGGACAGCCAGCACGTCGGACGGCGTTTTCGCCATCGAGATCACGTAGGCGGCAATGGAGCCTTGCGGCGCTTCGGCAATCACCTGGCAGGTATCGAGCACTTCGCGCGTTTCGGCGCTTGGTTGCCAGTTGCGCGGCAGAAGCGGACGTTTGGAGTTCAGTTCGCGGATCAGGAACGCCTGTTTGTCGGCCTCTGACCAGCTTTCGTAGTCGCCGATACCGAGGTAGCGGGTCAGCTCGCCCAGCGCTTCGGTATGGCGGGTGCTCTCCTGACGGATATCAATACGGACCAGCGGTACGCCGAAACATTTCACGCGGCGCAGGGTGTCGAGCAGATCGCCGTTGGCGATAATACCCATGCCACACGCCTGAAGTGACTGGTAGCAAGCGTAGAGCGGTTCCCACAGTTCTTCGTTTTGTGTCAGCAGGCCTTCTGGTTTTGGCAGTTCTTCGCCTTTCAGGCGCGCTTCCAGCCATGCCTGTGTCGCCATCAGGCGAGAACGCAGGTTTTTCATCAGATAGCGATACGGTTCTGCGGCACCTTCTTCGCCAACCAGCGCCAGCAGTTCAGGGGTCGCTTCAACCATCGACAGTTCAGAAACCAGCACCTGAATATCTTTCAGGAACAGATCGGTGGCTTTCCAGCGACTGAGCAGCAGGACGTGGCGGGTGATATCGGCAGTGACGTTCGGGTTGCCGTCGCGGTCACCGCCCATCCACGAGGTAAAACGGACCGGAACAAATTCGACGGGCAGTTTGTAGCCGAGATTCTCTTCCAGTTGTTCGTTCAATTCGCGCAGGTAATTCGGTACGCCTTGCCACAGGCTGTTTTCTACTACGGCAAAGCCCCATTTGGCTTCATCTACCGGGCTTGGACGCAGTTTACGGATTTCATCGGTATGCCATGACTGGGCGATCAACTGGCGCAGGCGGCGCATCAGCTGGTTGTGTTCGTAGTCGGCGATATCTTTGTTATCGAGCTGTTTTAAACAGGCGTTCACTTCCACCATTTTGTGGATCAGTGTACGACGGGTAATTTCGGTTGGGTGAGCCGTGAGGACCAGTTCCAGCGACAGCGATTCCACTGCTTTTTTGATGGTGTCTTCGCTCAGTTCCGGCTGGTTTTTCAGTTTACGCAGGGTGCGGGCGATCACTTCCGGGTTGCTGGCAGCTTCGCCTTTCGGCGAAATGCTGTGGTATTGCTCAGCGGTGTTGGCCAGGTTCAGGAACTGACTAAACGCACGCGCAACGGGCAGCAGCTCGTCGTTCGACAAATTTTGTAAGGTGGTGAGCAACTCCTGGCGGTTAGCATCATTGCCAGCGCGTGAAGATTTCGACAACTTACGGATAGTTTCTACGCGTTCAAGAATGTGTTCTCCCAACGCATCCTTGATGGTTTCTCCCAGCACTTTGCCGAGCATACTGACATTACTACGCAATGCGGAATATTGTTCGTTCATATTACCCCAGACACCCCATCTTATCGTTTGATAGCCCTGTATCCTTCACGTCGCATTGGCGCGAATATGCTCGGGCTTTGCTTTTCGTCGTCTTTTATAAAGCCACGTAAAAGCGGTGACGTCAAATGCTGCGAAATCGCTTCAGCAAACGAATAAATAGCAGGAATTTACGCCATTAAATTCACGACGCTTTAAATAAGCGTAACTTATGGGAATGTTAAAAAATCGCCTCAATTAACACCAAAGAGTTATGAGTTGTAGTTACCATTTGGGCATCATTTGAGATTGCTGACAAACTCGCTTACGGGTCAGTATGGGCACGGTTTTCCCCTCACCCTAACCCTCTCCCCGAAGGGGCGAGGGGACTGTCCGTGCGCTTGCATGGCTTTGTCATCAGCCTGATTTGCTTTTTTAATGCCAGCAAAAATGGTGAATTACCTGGGTTATCAGTTCGCGGGTGGGCTTGATAAACCGCGTCTCCAGATATTCATCAGGCTGATGAGCCTGATTAATTGAGCCAGGGCCCAGAACCAGCGTCGGGCATAACGTTTGAATAAACGGCGCTTCGGTACAGTAATTCACCACTTCGGTCTTTGCTCCGAGCAATTTCTCAACTACTTCAACCAGTTGATGATTTGGCGGGCATTCATAGCCAGGGATCGGCGGATGCAGCTCGTCGACCGTCAGACGACCCGGCCAGCGTTCGCTCACCGGAGCCAGCGCATCGTTGAGTAGGCCATTAAGTTCATTGAGTGTCATGCCCGGCAGCGGACGAATATCCATATGCAACTCACAGCAAGCGCAAATACGGTTAGAAGCGTCGCCACCGTGAATATGCCCGAGGTTGAGCGTGGGGTATGGCACGGTAAACGCTTCGTAGTGATAACGTTCTTTCAGCTTATCGCGCAATTGCAAAATATGCCCGATGGCGTCGTGCATCAGTTCGATAGCGTTAACTCCGCGTGCAGGATCGCTGGAGTGGCCCGACTGGCCCTGAATACGGATGGCGTTAGAGATATGACCTTTATGTGCGCGTACCGGTTGTAGTGACGTCGGTTCGCCAATGATGGCGCAATCCGGGCGCAGGGCGGTAGTTTCGGCAAAATAACGCGCTCCGGCCATACTGGTTTCTTCATCGGCAGTCGCCAGAATGTAGAGCGGTTTTTTCAGTTTCGTGACGTCGACATCGCGTAGCGCATCAAGGATAAACGCAAAAAAGCCTTTCATGTCGGCGGTGCCTAAGCCGTAAAGCTTGCCGTCATGCTCCGTCAGTGTAAACGGATCGCGCGTCCAGCGTCCGTCATCAAATGGCACCGTATCGGTATGCCCCGCCAGCAACAAACCGCCAGCCCCCTGTCCGGTACTTGCCAGCATATTAAATTTGTTGCGAGTTCCTGGCACAGGCTGCACTTCCACATTGAAGCCTAAATCTTTAAACCAGTCCGCCAGCAGAGTGATTAAATCTGCATTGCTTTGATCGAGTGCCTCTTCCGTGGCGCTTATTGAAGGTGTGGCAATCAGAGCACGGTAAATCTCGATAAATGGCGGTAATTTGTTTTTCATTGTTGACACACCTCTGGTCATGATAGTATCAATATTCATGCAGTATTTATGAATAAAAATACACTAACGTTGAGCGTAATAAAACCCACCAGCCGTAAGGTGAATGTTTTACGTTTAACCTGGCAACCAGACATAAGAAGGTGAATAGCCCCGATGTTGAATACGCTGATTGTGGGTGCCAGCGGCTACGCTGGCGCAGAGCTAGTGACCTATGTAAATCGCCATCCGCATATGAACATAACCGCTTTGACTGTTTCAGCGCAAAGCAATGATGCGGGAAAGTTAATCTCCGATTTGCATCCGCAGCTAAAAGGCATCGTTGATCTGCCGTTGCAGCCGATGTCGGATATCAGCGAGTTTAGCCCAGGGGTGGACGTGGTGTTTCTCGCCACCGCCCATGAAGTTAGCCACGATTTAGCGCCGCAATTTCTTGAAGCCGGCTGCGTGGTGTTCGACCTTTCCGGCGCGTTTCGTGTTAACGACGCCACCTTCTATGAAAAATATTACGGCTTTACCCATCAGTATCCGGAACTGCTGGAACAGGCAGCCTACGGTCTGGCCGAGTGGTGCGGTAATAAATTAAAAGAAGCGAACTTGATTGCCGTGCCAGGCTGTTATCCGACGGCGGCACAGCTGGCGCTGAAACCGTTGATTGATGCCGATCTTCTTGACCTCAATCAGTGGCCGGTGATCAACGCCACCAGCGGCGTGAGCGGTGCAGGACGTAAGGCAGCGATTTCAAATAGTTTTTGTGAAGTTAGCCTGCAACCGTATGGCGTCTTTACTCATCGCCATCAACCAGAGATCGCCACACACCTCGGTGCTGACGTTATCTTCACCCCGCATCTGGGCAATTTCCCGCGCGGCATTCTCGAAACCATTACCTGCCGCCTGAAACCGGGTGTGACCCAGGTGCAAGTCGCGCAAGTGTTACAGCAGGCGTATGCCCATAAACCGCTGGTGCGACTGTATGACAAAGGCGTTCCGGCGCTGAAAAATGTCGTTGGGCTGCCATTTTGCGATATCGGGTTTGCCGTTCAGGGCGAGCATCTGATTATTGTGGCGACCGAAGACAACTTACTGAAAGGCGCGGCGGCACAAGCGGTACAGTGCGCCAATATACGTTTCGGCTATGCGGAAACGCAGTCTCTTATTTAAGGGTGCAATGATGAATCCATTAATTATCAAACTGGGCGGCGTACTGCTGGATAGTGAAGAGGCGCTGGAACGTCTGTTTAGCGCCCTGGTGAATTATCGTGAGTCACATCAGCGTCCGCTGGTGATTGTCCACGGTGGCGGCTGCGTGGTAGATGAGTTGATGAAAGGGCTGAATCTGCCGGTGAAAAAGAAAAATGGCCTGCGGGTGACGCCAGCGGATCAGATAAACATTATCACCGGAGCACTGGCGGGAACGGCAAATAAAACCCTGCTGGCATGGGCGAAGAAACATCAGATTGCGGCCGTAGGTTTGTTTCTCGGTGACGGCGACAGCGTCAAAGTGACCCAGCTTGATGAAGAGTTAGGCCATGTTGGACTGGCGCAGCCAGGTTCGCCTAAGCTTATCAACACCTTGCTGGAGAACGGTTATCTGCCGGTGGTCAGCTCCATTGGCGTAACAGACGAAGGGCAACTGATGAACGTCAATGCTGACCAGGCAGCGACGGCGCTGGCGGCAACGCTGGGCGCGGATCTGATTTTGCTCTCCGACGTCAGCGGCATTCTCGACGGCAAAGGGCAACGTATTGCCGAAATGACCGCCGCGAAAGCAGAACAACTGATTGAGCAGGGCATTATTACTGATGGCATGATAGTGAAAGTGAACGCGGCGCTGGATGCTGCGCGCACGCTGGGCCGCCCGGTGGATATCGCTTCCTGGCGTCATGCGGAACAGCTTCCGGCACTGTTTAACGGTATGCCGATGGGTACGCGGATTTTAGCTTAAGTTTTGTTGGCCGGAAGCGCAGCTTTCCGGCATTGAATTTCAAAATAAGGAAACAGAGTTATGGCACTTTGGGGCGGACGTTTTACCCAGGCAGCAGATCAACGGTTCAAACAATTTAACGACTCACTGCGCTTTGATTACCGTCTGGCGGAGCAGGATATTGTTGGCTCTGTGGCCTGGTCCAAAGCCCTGGTAACGGTCGGTGTGCTGACCGCAGAAGAACAGGCGCAACTGGAAGAGGCGTTGAACGTGCTGCTGGAAGATGTTCGCGCCAGGCCACAACAAATCCTTGAAAGCGACGCCGAAGATATCCATAGCTGGGTGGAAGGCAAACTGATCGACAAAGTGGGCCAGTTAGGCAAAAAGCTGCATACCGGGCGTAGTCGTAATGATCAGGTAGCGACTGACCTGAAACTGTGGTGCAAAGATACCGTTAGCGAGTTACTGACGGCTAACCGGCAGTTACAATCCGCTCTGGTCGAGACCGCACAAAACAATCAGGACGCGGTGATGCCGGGTTACACCCACCTGCAACGCGCTCAACCGGTGACTTTCGCGCACTGGTGCCTGGCCTACGTTGAGATGCTGGCGCGTGATGAAAGCCGTTTGCAGGATGCGCTTAAGCGTCTGGATGTCAGCCCGTTAGGCTGTGGCGCACTGGCGGGAACGGCCTATGAAATCGACCGTGAACAGTTAGCAGGCTGGCTGGGATTTGCCTCAGCGACCCGTAACAGTCTCGACAGCGTTTCTGACCGTGACCACGTGCTGGAACTGCTGTCTGCTGCCGCTATCGGCATGGTGCATCTGTCGCGTTTTGCTGAAGATCTGATTTTCTTTAACACCGGCGAAGCGGGGTTTGTCGAGCTTTCGGACCGCGTGACTTCCGGTTCATCATTAATGCCGCAGAAGAAAAACCCGGATGCGCTGGAGCTGATTCGCGGTAAATGCGGTCGGGTGCAGGGGGCGTTAACCGGCATGATGATGACGCTGAAAGGTTTGCCGCTGGCTTACAACAAAGATATGCAGGAAGACAAAGAAGGTCTGTTCGACGCGCTCGATACCTGGCTGGACTGCCTGCATATGGCGGCGCTGGTGCTGGACGGCATTCAGGTGAAACGTCCGCGTTGCCAGGAAGCGGCTCAGCAGGGTTACGCCAACGCCACTGAACTGGCGGATTACCTGGTGGCGAAAGGCGTACCGTTCCGCGAGGCGCACCATATTGTTGGTGAAGCGGTGGTGGAAGCCATTCGTCAGGGCAAACCGCTGGAAGAACTACCGCTCAGTGAGTTGCAGAAATTCAGTCAGGTGATTGGCGAAGATGTCTATCCGATTCTGTCGCTACAATCGTGCCTCGACAAGCGTGCGGCAAAAGGCGGCGTCTCACCGCAGCAGGTGGCGCAGGCGATTGCTTTTGCGCAGGCGCGGTTGGGGTAAGAACATTTATATGTACAAATTTGAGCCTGGCTTATCGCCGGGCTTTTTTATGGCAAAAAAAAGCGGATCCTGGAGATCCGCAAAAGTTCACGTTGGCTTTAGTTATTCGAGTTGAGAAACTCTCGAAACGGGCAGTGACTTCAAGGGTTAAAAGAGGTGCCGCTCCGTTTCTGTGAGCAATTATCAGTCAGAATGCTTGATAGGGATAATCGTTCGTTGCTATGCTACCTATCGCCGCGAACTATCGTGGCAATGGAGGATGGATAATGAATATTCGTGATCTTGAGTACCTGGTGGCATTGGCCGAACACCGCCATTTTCGGCGTGCGGCAGATTCCTGCCACGTTAGCCAGCCGACGCTTAGCGGGCAAATTCGTAAGCTGGAAGATGAGTTGGGCGTGATGTTGCTGGAGCGGACCAGCCGTAAAGTGTTGTTCACCCAGGCGGGAATGCTGCTGGTGGATCAGGCGCGTACCGTGCTGCGTGAGGTGAAAGTCCTTAAAGAGATGGCAAGCCAGCAGGGCGAGACGATGTCCGGACCGCTGCATATTGGTTTGATTCCCACGGTTGGACCGTACCTGCTACCGCATATTATCCCGATGCTGCACCAGACCTTTCCAAAGCTGGAAATGTATCTGCATGAAGCACAGACCCACCAGTTACTGGCGCAACTGGACAGCGGCAAGCTCGATTGCGTGATCCTCGCGCTGGTGAAAGAGAGCGAAGCATTCATTGAAGTGCCGTTGTTTGATGAGCCAATGTTGCTGGCTATCTATGAAGATCACCCGTGGGCGAACCGCGAATGCGTACCGATGGCCGATCTGGCAGGAGAAAAACTGCTGATGCTGGAAGATGGTCATTGTTTGCGCGATCAGGCAATGGGTTTCTGTTTTGAAGCCGGGGCGGATGAAGATACACACTTCCGCGCGACCAGCCTGGAGACGCTGCGCAACATGGTGGCGGCAGGTAGCGGGATCACTTTACTGCCAGCGCTGGCTGTGCCGCCGGAGCGCAAACGCGATGGAGTTGTTTATCTGCCGTGCATTAAGCCGGAGCCTCGCCGCACTATTGGGCTGGTTTATCGTCCGGGCTCACCGCTGCGCAGCCGCTATGAGCAGCTGGCAGAGGCCATCCGCGCAAGAATGGATGGCCATTTCGATAAAGTGTTAAAACAGGCGGTTTAAACCGTTTAACGCAGCTACCCGATAGGCTTCCGCCATCGTCGGGTAGTTAAAGGTGGTGTTGACGAAGTACTCAATAGTGTTGCCGCCACCTTTCTGTTCCATAATCGCCTGACCGATATGAATAATTTCGGCAGCGCGCTCGCCAAAGCAGTGAATACCCAGAATCTCTTTTGTTTCCCGATGGAACAAAATTTTCAGCGTGCCCACGTTCATGCCGACGATTTGTGCGCGTGCCAGATGTTTGAACTGGGCGCGGCCCACTTCATACGGCACTTTCATCGCGGTCAGCTGCTGTTCGGTTTTGCCCACAGAGCTGATTTCCGGGATGGTGTAAATGCCGGTAGGGATATCTTCAATCAGATGTGCGGTGGCTTCGCCTTTCACCAGCGCCTGCGCGGCAATGCGCCCCTGGTCATAGGCCGCCGACGCTAGGCTCGGATAACCAATCACGTCGCCCACCGCGTAAACGTGTGGCTGTGCGGTCTGATACATGCTGTTGACCTTCAGCTGTCCGCGACTGTCAGTTTCCAGCCCAATGTTCTGTAACGCCAGCGAATCGGTATTACCGGTGCGACCGTTGGCATAGAGCAGACAGTCAGCTTTCAGTTTTTTACCCGACTTCAGATGCATGATCACACCGTCGTCACAGCCTTCGATCTTCTCGTACTCTTCGTTGTGACGAATCACTACGCCACTGTTCCAGAAGTGATAGGAGAGAGAATCTGACATCTCTTGATCGAGAAATGCCAGCAGGCGATCGCGGGTATTGATCAGATCCACTTTTACATCCATACCGCGGAAGATCGACGCATATTCACAGCCGATCACTCCAGCACCGTAAATCAGCACATGGCGCGGTTCGTGGTGCATGCTAAGAATTGAGTCGCTGTCGTAAATGCGTGGATGGGTGAAATCAACATCTGTTGGATGATATGGACGAGAGCCACAGGCAATAACAAATTTTTCAGCGGTTAGTGTTTCGACGCTGCCGTCCGGGCAATCCAGCGCCAGCGTATGCTCGTCAACAAAGCGAGCGTTTCCCTGCAATATTTCACAGTGATTACGTTCGTAAAATCCCTGACGCATGCGCGTTTGTTGATTAATCACGTTATCGGCATGGTTAAGGATATCGGCAAAAGAAGAGCGGAGCAGTCGCGAATGGTCGCTGTATAGTGGGTTTTGATTGAATTCTATAATGCGGCTGACGGCGTGACGGAGAGCTTTCGACGGGATGGTGCCCCAGTGGGTGCAACCGCCGCCAACATTTTGATAACGCTCGATAACTGCGACGCGCGCACCTTGCTTAACCAGGCCCATTGCAGCGCCTTCGCCGCCGGGGCCGGAACCTATTACTATGGCATCGTAATCGTAGGAATGTGGCATGGTAGGGCTTACCTGTTCTTATACATAAAAGCAACAGAATGGTAACATTTTATCGCGGGTAAGCCAATTGATCCCCGTCATTTATCTGGCTATAACTTGAGCGGGCTTTGCTTTATCTGCCCCTTCTTATTTCATTAATTCACTATTAATCGCTTTTTCTTATGGCTGATAGTTTTATCTTGCCGAAGCGTTCTTTTTTGTTATTGTCTTTATGAAATCTTCTTATAAAACAAATATATAAATATTTTATATTGATGAGTTATTTGTATTTATACCATCAATAAGATCCGTTAATTAGCCTGTTTATAAGTGAATAAAGGAATAGCCGATGATCGAACACTATATTCGAGGGTTTGAGGAAGAACTGCGCGAGATCCGCCATCAGATCCACGAAAACCCGGAACTGGGATTACAAGAATTTAAAACCAGTGCTTTGGTGGCGGAAAAGCTGCGCCAGTGGGGCTATGAGGTTGAGCAAGGGCTGGCGACAACCGGCGTGGTAGCCACGTTAAAAGTGGGCGACGGAGAGAAAAGTATTGGCCTGCGGGCGGATATGGATGCATTGCCAATTTATGAAAATAGTGGCAAGCCCTGGGCCAGTAAACATCCTGGTTTAATGCACGCCTGCGGGCATGACGGGCATACCACCATACTGCTGGGTGCCGCGCGTTATTTTGCCGAAACCCGCCTTTTTAACGGCACGTTACGTCTCATCTTCCAGCCTGCGGAAGAGATGATTAACGGCGGTGAGATCATGGTTAAAGAGGGGCTTTTTGACCGTTTCCCCTGCGATGTCATTTTCGGCATGCATAACATGCCCGGTCTGCCGGTGGGTAAGTTTTATTTCCAGCCTGGGGCGCTAATGGCGTCAATGGATCAGTTCCATATTACGGTTCGTGGTTGTGGTGGACACGGTGCGATCCCGCACAAAGCCATCGATCCGGTGCTGGTTGCTGCACATATCACCACCGCATTACAAAGCATTGTGTCGCGCAATGTCGATCCGCTGGAAGCGGCGGTAATTACCGTCGGCAGCATTGTTGCAGGGGAGGCGGCTAACGTCATTCCTGACAGTGCTGAGATGAAAATCAGCGTCCGCTCTCTTAGCCGCGATACCCGACAACTTCTTCTGACCCGTATTCCTGCTCTGGCACAAGCCCAGGCTGCCAGCTTTGGTGCTACGGCTGAGGTTACGCATGTTAACGGTACACCGGTATTAGTGAATGACGAGGAGATGGCGCGCTTCGCCTGGCAGGTGGCGTGTAAAACGTTTGGTGAAGATCGGGCCGAGTTTGGCATCAAGCCCCTGATGGGCAGTGAGGATTTCTCTTTCATGCTGGAAGCCCAGCCGAAAGGCGCTTTTTTGCTGTTCGGTAATGGCGATGTCGGGGAAGGTTCCTGCATGGTGCATAACCCGGGCTACGACTTCAACGATGCAAGTCTGGTCCCGGCATGCAGCTACTGGGGCGCACTGGTAGAAGCCTGGCTGCAATAAATAAAACAACACACAACAACACTTTTTGGCAAGGAACATGGAATGACGGCGATCGTAAATGGAAGCGTGATTGTGAAGAAAAAGCCCAGCGGTAAGCGGGTGATTTTTGCTTCGGCGTTTGGCAATGCGCTCGAATTTTTTGATTTTGGCGTTTACAACTTTTTTGTGGTCTATATCAGTACACTATTTTTCCCGCCCAGCGCAGACAAAAACGTCGCGCTACTACTGGCATTTGCAACGTTTGGCGTGAGTTTTTTTATGCGCCCGCTTGGTGGAATTATCGTCGGGGCCTGGGCCGATCGTTTCGGACGTAAGCCCGCGATGGTGTTCACCATTGCCCTGATGAGCCTCGGCACGTTGATGATTGGCATCGCGCCGACATATGCAACGGCAGGCTATTGGGGAACCGCGACGCTGGTGCTGGCGCGTCTAATTCAGGGCGTTGCGGCAGGAGGCGAAGTCGGTGCCTCAATGTCTTTGTTGGTTGAATCAGCTCCGGCAAATCGTCGCGGCTTTTACAGTAGCTGGTCGCTGGCGACCCAGGGGCTGGCAACGACCTTTGGTGGTGTTGTTGCTTTAGGTCTGAGCGCATGGCTACCGTTCGCCACAGGTTCAGAAACCGTAATGGCAGAATGGGGCTGGCGTGTGCCGTTCTTTATTGGCGTGTTATTAGCACCTATCGGTTGCTGGTTGCGTCTGAGCCTGGAAAATGACGTACCTGAGCCTGTGCGCAATAAAAAAGCTGCTACCAGCGAAAGCGCGTTCTCTCTGCTCCTGCTACACAAGGCGACGATCGTTAATGGCGTTTTACTCGCTATTGGTAGCACGGTCGCAACCTATATTTCCCTCTTTTATTACGGCACCTGGGCGGCGAAGTATCTGGCGATGCCTCAACATTATTCTCATGCAGCGATGTTACTGGCGGGCGTTATTACGTTTGTGGGTGCGTTGCTGGTGGGGATGTTGTGCGATTCGGTCGGGCGTAAAAAGCTGATTTTAATCTCCCGTGTGATGGTGCTGATCTGTAGCTGGCCGTCATTCTGGCTGTTGGTGAATTACCCAAGCCCTGGCATGTTGCTGACGGTGGTTTTCGTGATGGTCAGCTTTACCACGCTTGGTGGTGTGCCAGTGATGTTGTTGATCTCTGAATTGTTGCCGAAACGGATTCGGGCATTGGGTTTTGCACTGGTTTATAGCATTGGTGTGGCAATCTTTGGCGGTTTTGCTCAATATTTCGCTACGCAATCCATCGTGTTGCTGGATAGTTTGACGGCTCCGGCGTGGTATCTGGGGGGAGGCACGTTGCTGTCGATGCTGGCGTTGTTGTACGTAAAAGAACCGGCCAAAGAATTGCAGTAAATATGTTTTATTGCGTTACCGTTCATTCACAACACTGGAGCAATCCAGTATGTTCATTCTCTGGTATAGTGCCAGCAGTACTTTTGGCAAGGATTCAGACATCGTGATGGGCGTAAGAGCGCAACAAAAAGAAAAAACCCGCCGTTCGCTGGTGGAAGCCGCATTTAGCCAATTAAGTGCTGAACGCAGCTTCGCCAGCCTGAGTTTGCGTGAAGTGGCGCGTGAAGCGGGCATTGCTCCCACCTCTTTTTATCGGCATTTCCGCGACGTAGACGAACTGGGTCTGACCATGGTTGATGAGAGCGGTTTAATGCTACGCCAACTCATGCGCCAGGCGCGTCAGCGTATCGCCAAAGGCGGGAGTGTGATCCGCACCTCGGTCTCCACATTTATGGAGTTCATCGGTAATAATCCTAACGCCTTCCGGTTATTATTGCGGGAACGCTCCGGCACCTCCGCTGCGTTTCGTGCTGCGGTTGCGCGTGAAATTCAGCACTTCATTGCGGAACTTGCGGACTATCTGGAACTCGAAAACCATATGCCGCGTGCGTTTACTGAAGCGCAAGCCGAAGCCATGGTGACGATTGTCTTCAGTGCGGGTGCCGAGGCGTTGGACGTCGGCGTCGAACAACGTCGGCAATTAGAAGAGCGACTGGTACTGCAACTGCGAATGATTTCGAAAGGGGCTTATTACTGGTATCGCCGTGAACAAGAGAAAACCGCAATTATTCCGGGAAATGTGAAGGACGAGTAATGAAACAAGCAAATCAAGATAGAGGTACGCTGCTGCTGGCGTTAGTTGCTGGCTTATCGATTAATGGTACTTTCGCAGCGCTGTTTAGCTCCATTGTGCCATTTTCTGTATTCCCGATTATTTCCCTTGTGCTGACGGTTTACTGCCTGCATCAACGTTATCTTAATCGCACTATGCCGGTAGGCTTGCCGGGTCTGGCAGCTGCCTGTTTTATTCTCGGCGTACTGCTGTACAGCACGGTAGTTCGTGCGGAATATCCGGATATCGGCTCTAACTTCTTCCCGGCAGTACTGTCCGTCATTATGGTGTTCTGGATTGGCGCGAAGATGCGTAACCGTAAGCAGGAAGTTGCTGAGTAATCGGTATCATGCCGGATGCTGGCGCATCCGGCATAGATTTTACTTCGCGGTCAGTAATACGCCGCACTCCATATGGTGCGTGTAGGGGAACTGATCAAACAGAGCCAGACGTTCGACCTTGTGCGTCTGGCTTAATGTTTCCAGATTCTTGCATAACGTTTCCGGGTTACAGGAGATGTACAAAATACGCGGATACGCCTGCACCATTTTCTCGGTTTCACTGTCCAGACCGCTGCGCGGCGGGTCGACAAAAATGGTTTCGCACTGATAGGTCTTTAAGTCGATCCCTTGCAGGCGGTTAAACTCACGTACGCCATTCATCGCCTGAGTAAATTCTTCTGCCGCCATACGAATAATTTGTACATTATCAATATGGTTAGCGGCAATGTTGTATTGCGCGGCAGCGACCGACGGCTTGGCGATTTCGGTGGCTAATACCCGATCAAAATTGCGCGCCAGGGCTAATGAGAAGTTACCGTTGCCGCAGTACAGCTCCAGTAAATCGCCTTTTGAGCCTTTGGTTACGTCCAGCGCCCATTCCAGCATCTGAATATTCATCGCCGCGTTCGGCTGGGTAAAGCTGTTTTCTACCTGACGGTAGATCATCTCTTTCCCTGCGACCGGCAGACGTTCGTCGATGTAATCTTGATCCAGCGCGATTTTGGTTTTCGTTGCCCGACCAATCAGATGCACATTCAGATTCTGCGCTCGCAGTGCATCACGCAGGGTTTCCGCCTGCTGACACCATTCGTCATCCAGCTTTTTATGGTACAGCAGGGAAACGACCGCCTGATTGCTCAGCGTGGTGAGGTAATCAATCTGGAACAGCTTGTGGCGCAGGACGGGATTATTGCGCACACCCGCAATCATCGCCGTCATCAACTGGTTGATAAGTTCACTGGCGGCGGGGAAGCTATCCACGCGGATGCGGCTTTTGGTTTGTTGATCGAAAATGATGTGATACAGGTCATCGCCATCGTGCCAGATGCGGAACTCCGCACGCATCCGGTAATGACTGACCGGCGAGCGAAACACTTCCGGAACCAGGTCAGAAAACGGTGCCATCATACTTTGCAAACGTACCACTTTTTCGGCTAACTGCGCTTCATACTGTTCTGTTGGAAGGTGTTCGGGGGTCATGATGTATCCTGAAAAATTAAAGTACGCGGCGATTGTAGGGATTGCTCATCAGATGTCCAGATCTTGATGTATTCCTATTTGTGAGCTACGTCTGGACAGTAACTTGTTACAACCTGTAGCATCCACTTGCCGGTCCTGTGAGTTAATAGGGAATCCAGTGCGAATCTGGAGCTGACGCGCAGCGGTAAGGAAAGGTGCGATGATTGCGTTATGCGGACACTGCCATCCGGTGGGAAGTCATCATCTCTTAGTATCTTAGATACCCCTCCAAGCCCGAAGACCTGCCGGCCAACGTCGCATCTGGTTCTCATCATCGCGTAATATTGATGAAACCTGCGGCATCCTTCTTCTATTGTGGATGCTTTACAATGATTAAAAAAGCTTCGCTGCTGACGGCGTGTTCCGTCACAGCCTTTTCCGCTTGGGCACAGGATACCAGCCCGGATACTCTCGTCGTTACCGCTAACCGTTTTGAACAGCCGCGCAGCACTGTGCTTGCACCAACCACCGTTGTGACGCGTCAGGATATCGACCGCTGGCAGTCGACCTCGGTCAATGATGTGCTGCGCCGTCTTCCGGGCGTCGATATCACCCAAAACGGCGGTTCAGGTCAGCTCTCATCTATTTTTATTCGCGGTACAAATGCCAGTCATGTGCTGGTGTTAATTGATGGCGTCCGCCTGAATCTGGCGGGAGTGAGTGGTTCTGCCGACCTTAGCCAGTTCCCTATTGCGCTTGTCCAGCGTGTTGAATATATCCGTGGGCCGCGCTCCGCCGTTTATGGTTCCGATGCGATAGGTGGGGTGGTGAATATCATCACGACGCGCGATGAACCCGGAACGGAAATTTCAGCAGGGTGGGGAAGCAATAGTTATCAGAACTATGATGTCTCCACGCAGCAACAATTGGGGGATAAGACACGGGTAACGCTGTTGGGCGATTATGCCCATACTCATGGTTATGATGTTGTTGCCTATGGGAATACCGGAACGCAAGCGCAGACAGATAACGATGGTTTTTTAAGTAAAACGCTTTATGGCGCGCTGGAGCATAACTTTACTGATGCCTGGAGCGGCTTTGTGCGCGGCTATGGCTATGATAACCGTACCAATTATGACGCGTATTATTCTCCCGGCTCACCGTTGCTCGATACCCGTAAACTCTATAGCCAAAGTTGGGACGCCGGGCTGCGCTATAACGGTGAACTGATTAAATCACAACTCATTACCAGCTATAGCCATAGCAAAGATTACAACTACGATCCCCATTATGGTCGTTATGATTCGTCGGCGACGCTCGATGAGATGAAGCAATACACCGTCCAGTGGGCAAACAACATCATCATTGGCCACGGTAATATTGGTGCGGGTGTTGACTGGCAGAAGCAGAGCACGGCACCGGGCACAGCTTATGTTAAGGATGGATATGATCAACGTAATACCGGCATCTATCTGACCGGATTGCAACAAGTCGGCGATTTTACGTTTGAAGGCGCAGCCCGCAGCGACGATAACTCACAGTTTGGTCGTCATGGAACCTGGCAAACGAGTGCCGGTTGGGAATTCATCGAAGGCTATCGTTTTATCGCTTCTTATGGCACGTCGTACAAGGCACCTAATCTTGGGCAACTGTATGGTTTCTACGGAAATCCGAATCTGAATCCTGAGAAAAGCAAACAGTGGGAAGGCGCGTTTGAAGGCTTAACCGCTGGGGTGAACTGGCGTATTTCCGGATATCGTAACGATGTCAGTGACTTGATCGATTATGATGATCACACCCTGAAATATTACAACGAAGGGAAAGCGCGGATTAAGGGCGTCGAGGCGACCGCCAATTTTGATACCGGACCACTGACGCATACTGTGAGTTATGATTATGTCGATGCGCGTAATGCGATTACCGACGTGCCGTTGTTACGCCGTGCTAAACAGCAGGTGAAATACCAGCTCGACTGGCAATTGTATGACTTCGACTGGGGTATTACTTATCAGTATTTAGGCACTCGCTATGATAAGGATTACTCATCTTATCCTTATCAAACCGTTAAAATGGGCGGTGTGAGCTTGTGGGATCTTGCGGTTGCGTATCCGGTCACCTCTCACCTGACAGTTCGTGGTAAAATAGCCAACCTGTTCGACAAAGATTATGAGACAGTCTATGGCTACCAAACTGCAGGACGGGAATACACCTTGTCTGGCAGCTACACCTTCTGAACCACGTCCCACCGTGCTGGTGTTTGACTCCGGCGTCGGTGGGTTGTCGGTCTATGACGAGATCCGGCATCTCTTACCGGATCTCCATTACATTTATGCTTTCGATAACGTCGCTTTCCCGTATGGCGAAAAAAGCGAAGCGTTTATTGTTGAGCGAGTGGTGGCAATTGTCACCGCGGTGCAAGAACGTTATCCCCTTGCGCTGGCTGTGGTCGCTTGCAACACCGCCAGTACCGTTTCGCTTCCTGCATTACGCGAAAAGTTCGACTTCCCGGTTGTTGGTGTCGTGCCGGCGATTAAACCTGCTGCACGTCTGACGGCAAATGGCATTGTCGGATTACTGGCAACCCGCGGAACTGTTAAACGTTCTTATACTCATGAGCTGATCGCGCGTTTCGCTAATGAATGCCAGATAGAAATGCTGGGCTCGGCAGAGATGGTCGAGTTGGCTGAAGCGAAGCTGCATGGCGAAGATGTTTCTCTGGATGCGCTAAAACGTATCTTGCGTCCGTGGTTAAGAATGAAAGAGCCGCCAGATACCGTTGTACTGGGGTGTACCCATTTCCCTCTACTACAAGAAGAACTGTTACAGGTGCTGCCAGAGGGAACCCGGCTGGTGGATTCTGGCGCAGCGATTGCTCGCCGAACGGCCTGGCTGTTAGAACATGAAGCCCCGGATGCAAAATCTGCCGATGCGAATATTGCCTTTTGTATGGCAATGACGCCAGAAGCTGAACAATTATTGCCCGTTTTACAGCGTTACGGCTTCGAAACGCTCGAAAAACTGGCAGTTTTAGGCTGATTTGGTTGAATGTTGCGCGGTCAGAAAATTATTTTAAATTTCCTCTTGTCAGGCCGGAATAACTCCCTATAATGCGCCACCACTGACACGGAACAACGGCAAACACGCCGCCGGGTCAGCGGGG
>NZ_JBJQLG010000014.1:0-138230 GCF_046486495.1 Escherichia sp. WS3227_2 | reverse complement strand
TGTGCTGCTGTGCTGTTTTGGTTCATCGGTGCCGAATCATGCCGCCATTTACTGTGGTGATGGCGAGCTGCTGCACCATATTCCTGAACAACTGAGCAAACGAGAGAGGTATACCGACAAATGGCAGCGACGCACACACTCCCTCTGGCGTCACCGGGCATGGCGCGCATCTGCCTTTACGGGGATTTGCAACGATTTGGCCGCCGCATCGACCTTCGTGTGAAAACGGGGGCTGAAGCCATCCGCGCACTGGCCACACAGCTCCCGGCGTTTCGTCAGAAACTGAGCGACGGCTGGTATCAGGTACGGATTGCCGGGCGGGACGTCAGCACGTCCGGGTTAACGGCGCAGTTACATGAGACTCTGCCTGATGGCGCTGTGATTCATATTGTTCCCAGAGTCGCCGGGGCCAAGTCAGGTGGCGTATTCCAGATTGTCCTGGGAGCAGCCGCCATTGCCGGATCATTCTTTACTGCCGGAGCCACCCTTGCAGCATGGGGGGCAGCCATTGGGGCCGGTGGTATGACCGGCATCCTGTTTTCTCTCGGTGCCAGTATGGTGCTCGGTGGTGTGGCGCAGATGCTGGCACCGAAAGCCAGAACTCCCCGTACACAGACAACGGATAACGGCAAACAGAACACCTATTTCTCCTCACTGGATAACATGGTTGCCCAGGGCAATGTTCTGCCTGTTCTGTACGGTGAAATGCGCGTGGGGTCACGCGTGGTTTCTCAGGAGATCAGCACGGCAGACGAAGGGGATGGTGGTCAGGTTGTGGTGATTGGTCGCTGATGCAAAATGTTTTATGTGAAACCGCCTGCGGGCGGTTTTGTCGTTTATGGAGCGTGAGGAATGGGTAAAGGCAGCAGTAAGGGGCATACCCCGCGCGAAGCGAAGGACAACCTGAAGTCCACGCAGCTGCTGAGTGTGATCGATGCCATCAGCGAAGGGCCGGTTGAAGGTCCGGTGGACGGATTAAAAAGCGTGCTGCTGAACAGTACGCCGGTGCTGGACAGTGAGGGGAATACCAATATCTCCGGCGTCACGGTGGTGTTCCGGACCGGTGAGCAGGAGCAGACACCGCCGGAGGGATTTGAATCCTCCGGCTCCGAGACGGTGCTGGGTACGGAAGTGAAATATGACACGCCGATCACCCGGACCATCACGTCGGCAAACATCGACCGTCTGCGCTTTACCTTCGGTGTACAGGCACTGGTGGAAACCACCTCAAAGGGGGACCGGAATCCGTCGGAAGTCCGCCTGCTGGTTCAGATACAGCGTAATGGTGGCTGGGTGACGGAAAAAGACATCACCATTAAGGGCAAAACCACCTCGCAGTATCTGGCCTCGGTGGTGGTGGATAACCTGCCGCCGCGCCCGTTCAATATCCGGATGCGCAGGATGACGCCGGACAGCACCACAGACCAGCTGCAGAACAAAACGCTCTGGTCGTCATACACCGAAATCATCGATGTGAAACAGTGCTACCCGAACACGGCACTGGTCGGCGTACAGGTGGATTCGGAGCAGTTCGGCAGCCAGCAGGTGAGCCGTAATTATCATCTGCGCGGGCGTATTCTGCAGGTGCCGTCGAACTATAACCCGCAGACTCGGCAATACAGCGGTATCTGGGACGGAACGTTTAAGCCAGCATACAGCAATAACATGGCCTGGTGTCTGTGGGATATGCTGACCCATCCACGCTACGGCATGGGGAAACGTCTTGGTGCGGCGGATGTGGACAAATGGGCGCTGTATGTCATCGGCCAGTACTGCGACCAGTCAGTGCCGGACGGCTTTGGCGGCACGGAGCCGCGCATCACCTGTAATGCGTACCTGACCACACAGCGCAAGGCGTGGGATGTGCTCAGTGATTTCTGCTCGGCGATGCGCTGTATGCCGGTATGGAACGGGCAGACGCTGACGTTCGTGCAGGACCGACCGTCGGATAAGGTGTGGACCTATAACCGCAGTAATGTGGTGATGCCGGATGATGGCGCGCCGTTCCGCTACAGCTTCAGCGCCCTGAAGGACCGCCATAATGCCGTTGAGGTGAACTGGATTGACCCGGACAACGGCTGGGAGACGGCGACAGAGCTTGTTGAAGATACGCAGGCCATTGCCCGTTACGGTCGTAATGTCACGAAGATGGATGCCTTTGGCTGTACCAGCCGGGGGCAGGCACACCGCGCCGGGCTGTGGCTGATTAAAACGGAACTGCTGGAGACGCAGACCGTGGATTTCAGCGTGGGTGCTGAAGGGCTTCGCCATGTACCGGGCGATGTCATTGAAATCTGCGATGATGACTATGTCGGTATCAGCACCGGTGGTCGCGTGCTGGCGGTGAACAGCCAGACCCGGACGCTGACGCTCGACCGTGAAATCACGCTGCCATCCTCCGGTACCACGCTGATAAGCCTGGTTGACGGAAGTGGCAATCCGGTCAGCGTGGAGGTTCAGTCCGTCACCGACGGCGTGAAGGTAAAAGTGAGCCGTGTTCCTGACGGTGTTGCTGAATACAGCGTGTGGGGGCTGAAGCTGCCGACGCTGCGCCAGCGCCTGTTCCGCTGCGTGAGTATCCGTGAGAACGATGACGGTACGTATGCCATCACTGCCGTGCAGCATGTACCGGAGAAAGAAGCCATCGTGGATAACGGGGCGCACTTTGACGGTGACCAGAGCGGCACGGTGAATGGTGTCACGCCGCCAGCAGTGCAGCACCTGACTGCCGAAGTCACCGCAGACAGCGGGGAATACCAGGTGCTGGCGCGCTGGGATACGCCGAAGGTGGTGAAGGGCGTGAGCTTCCTGCTTCGCCTGACCGTGGCAGCGGATGACGGCAGTGAGCGGCTGGTCAGCACGGCCCGGACGACGGAAACCACTTACCGCTTCACACAACTGGCGCTGGGGAACTACAGGCTGACAGTCCGGGCAGTAAATGCGTGGGGGCAGCAGGGCGATCCGGCGTCGGTATCGTTCCGGATTGCCGCACCGGCAGCGCCGTCGCGGATTGAGCTGACGCCGGGCTATTTTCAGATAACCGCCACGCCGCATCTTGCCGTTTATGATCCGACGGTACAGTTTGAGTTCTGGTTCTCGGAAAAGCGGATTGCGGATATCAGGCAGGTTGAAACCACAGCCCGCTATCTTGGCACGGCGCTGTACTGGATAGCTGCCAGTATCAATATCAAACCGGGCCATGATTATTACTTTTATATCCGCAGTGTGAATACTGTTGGCAAATCGGCATTCGTGGAGGCTATCGGTCGGGCGAGCGATGATGCGGAAGGTTACCTGGATTTTTTCAAAGGAGAGATAGGGAAAACACATCTGGCTCAGGAGCTGTGGACGCAGATTGATAACGGTCAGCTTGCGCCTGACCTGGCTGAAATCAGGACGTCCATTACGGATGTCAGCAATGAAATCACGCAGACTGTCAATAAGAAACTGGAAGACCAGAGTGCGGCGATCCAGCAGATACAGAAGGTTCAGGTTGATACAAATAATAACCTGAACAGCATGTGGGCTGTGAAGCTGCAGCAGATGCAGGACGGACGCCTTTATATCGCGGGTATTGGTGCCGGTATTGAGAACACCCCTGACGGCATGCAGAGTCAGGTGCTGCTGGCGGCGGACAGGATTGCGATGGTTAATCCTGCGAATGGCAACACAAAGCCGATGTTTGTTGGTCAGGGCGATCAGATATTCATGAACGAAGTGTTCCTGAAATATCTGACGGCTCCCACCATTACCAGCGGCGGTAATCCTCCGGCATTTTCCCTGACACCGGACGGGCGGCTGACGGCGAAAAATGCCGATATCAGCGGTAACGTGAATGCGAACTCCGGGACGCTCAACAACGTCACGATTAACGAGAACTGCCGGGTTCTGGGAAAACTGTCCGCGAACCAGATTGAAGGCGATCTCGTTAAAACAGTGGGCAAAGCTTTCCCCCGGGACTCCCGTGCACCGGAGCGGTGGCCATCAGGAACCATTACCGTCAGGGTTTATGACGATCAGCCGTTTGACCGGCAAATTGTTATCCCGGCGGTGGCATTCAGTGGCGCTAAACATGAGCAAGATCATACTGATATCTACTCCTCATGCCGTCTGATAGTACGAAAAAACGGTGCTGAAATTTATAACCGAACGGCTCTGGATAATACGCTGATATATACGGGTGTTATTGATATGCCTGCAGGCAGTGGTGTCATGACACTGGAATTTTCTGTATCGGCATGGCTGGTAAATGGCTGGTATCCCACAGCAAGTATCAGCGATTTGCTGGTTGTGGTGATGAAGAAAGCCACCGCAGGCATCAGTATCAGCTGAATTTTATAACCCCAATACGGGCGTCAGAAATGACGCCTTTTTTATTGCAGAAAAGCGAGAGGTAATTATGCGTAAATTATGTGCTGTTATTCTGTCCGCAGTAGTCTGGCTGGTTGCCGCTGGTACGCCAGCGAGCGCAGCAGAGCATCAGTCCACACTAAGCGCCGGGTATCTTCAGACCCATACTGATATGCCAGGCAGTGATGACCTGAAGGGCATTAACGTGAAATACCGTTATGAATTTACGGACACGCTGGGGCTGGTGACGTCATTCAGTTATGCCAATGCCAAAGATGAGCAAAAAACGCATTACAGCGATACCCGCTGGCATGAAGATTCAGTGCGTAACCGCTGGTTCAGCATGATGGCGGGGCCATCTGTACGCGTGAATGAATGGTTCAGTGCTTATGCGATGGCAGGTGTGGCTTACAGCCGTGTTTCGACGTTCTCCGGGGATTATCTCCGCGTAACTGACAACAAGGGGAAAACGCACGATGTGCTGACCGGAAGTGATGACGATCGCCACAGCAACACGTCTCTGGCGTGGGGAGCTGGCGTGCAGTTTAACCCGACCGAATCCGTGGCCATTGATATTGCTTATGAAGGCTCCGGCAGTGGCGACTGGCGCACTGACGGTTTCATCGTGGGTGTCGGTTATAAATTCTGATTAGCCAGGTAACACAGTGTTATGACAGCCCGCCGGTTCAGGCGGGCTTTTTTGTGGAGTGGATATGGCAGCAGTAAAAATCTCAGGTGTGCTGAAAGATGGTGCGGGAAAACCAATACAGAACTGCACTATTCAACTGAAGGCAAAGCGTAACAGCACCACGGTACTGGTGAACACGGTGGCCTCTGAAAATCCGGATGAAGCCGGGCGTTACAGCATGGATGTTGAGTATGGCCAGTACAGCGTCACCCTGCTGGTTGAAGGTTTTCCGCCTTCACATGCCGGAACCATTACCGTCTATGAAGGTTCCAGACCAGGTACGCTGAATGATTTTCTCGGTGCCATGACGGAAGATGATGTCATGCCAGAGGCATTGCGTCGTTTTGAGGCAATGGTGGAAGAAGCGGCACGCAACGCCGAAGCCGCCTCTCAGAGCGCAGCGGTGGCAAAGAAATCCGAAACTGCAGCGGCATCATCGAAGAACGCGGCGAAAACCTCAGAAACGAATGCAGCTAACAGCGCACAGGCGGCAGCGACCTCACAGACTGCATCGGCAAACTCCGCGACAGCAGCCAAAAAATCAGAAACCAACGCGAAAAACAGCGAGACAGCCGCAAAGACGAGCGAAACCAACGCAAAGTCCAGCCAGACGGCAGCGAAAACCAGCGAAACGAATGCCAAAGCCAGTGAAACTGCGGCGAAAAACAGCCAGGCTGCAGCAGCTGAAAGCGAGAGCGCGGCGGCCGGTTCTGCGACTTCAGCAGCCGGATCAGCAACTGCTGCGGCTAACAGTCAGAAAGCAGCGAAGACGAGTGAAACTAACGCAAAGTCCAGCCAGACGGCAGCGAAGACCAGCGAAACGAATGCCAAAGCCAGCGAAACTGCAGCGAAAAGCAGTCAGGATGCAGCAGCCGAAAGCGAGAGTGCTGCAGCTGGTTCTGCAACAGCGGCAGCTAATAGCCAAAAAGCTGCAAAAGCCAGTGAAACTAACGCAAAGACGAGTGAAACAAAAGCAGCAGCTAGCGAGACAGAAGCAACGTCAGCCGCAACAAGAGCAGAGAATGCAGCCCGGATTGCAGAAGATGCCGCTGATCCTGCTTCTGTCCCTCCGCTTCCTGATATCTGGCTACCCTTGAATGATTCTCTGGAAGCGATAACAGGGTATGCCCCGGGCTATAAAACAATAACCATCGGCAGTGATGAAATAACAATGCCTGTTAATGGCATATGCCAATTTAGCCGGGCTTCATCTGCAACGTATATTGATAAGTCCGGGCATATTACCGTGGCAGGGAATAACGTTCCTCGTTTTGAAAAATATGGTTTGCTGATAGAGAATCAGCGAACAAACATGTTCGTAAATAGTTTTAATCCTGATGCCTGGAATAAAAGCGGTGGTATATCTGTAACATCATCAACAGATGAATTTGAGTTTAAATATGGACGTTTCACAGTAGGAAGCGACATAGCAGGAACGACAACAGGGAGAAATATATGCACAGTTGCTGGTAATAAAGGCATAGATGTGACTGGCGATGATCAGTACAGTAAAGGTCCGTATGTTACCGCGTCGTTCAGGGTAAGAAGTGATCTCAATGTTCGCGCACGTATCCGTTTTGAACGGTATAACTCGGAAGGATACACTTTCCTTTGTGACGCCTATTTGTCATTACAGACCCATGAACTACAAATTACGGGTGGTAATGCCCAGCTATTAACAGCAAACTTTGAAATCGATCCAGGTAGTGGATGGATATATTTTCAGGCAACCCTGAAATGTCTGCCAGAATGGGGAATGGTTGGTACGCAGTTGCAAATTGCAGCCGACAGAGCTGTGGGGTCTTTTGCAACAGGTGACTGGATAGAAGTAACCACCCCGCAATTTGAGTATGGTGCTTGTGCAACATCCTTTATCATAACGACAACAGAGCCAGCTACTCGTGCATCAGATTTATGTAAATTTCCGCTGATGAAAAATATGTATACCATGCCTTTTACGTTCATGGTGGAAGTCCATAAAAACTGGTTTATTTCTCATAATGCTGCACCGCGTGTCATTGATTCAGAAAATCACCAGTCCGGGGGCCCATTTATTATGGGGTTTGGTTCTTCTGGAACTATTAGTCAGGACGGTTATTCGTATTGCGATATAGGCGGGGCTAACCGACGTGTATATGAGTCATGCGGAGTAAGAGATCTCGTTATGGGATTCAGGGTTAAGGCTGACGGCATGACATGCTCATTTGCAAATAAGCATATAAGCACAGAAACAAAAACAGTATGGAAATATATTCGTGAAGCTGCCGTGATTCGTATCGGGGGGCAAACGACGACAGGATTACGACACCTTAATGGTCATATAAAAAACCTCCGTTTCTGGAACAGAGCATTGTCAGATACGCAGCTTAAGGAATACGTATAATGCGGGATATAACATTACGATTCGATAACAGAGAACAGTTTAACGCAATTGTATATGACAGTGGCCTGTTCAGTCTTGAAGAAGAAAATGGGGTTCTTGTTGATGTTATTGGCTGCATTATCGATTACGAGGAGCCAGAAAACGAAAGATGTACAGGCATTGATCGCGGTGGTTTTTTCGTAAACATGAGGATTGTTGATGGCAGTAAAAACATATCTTCTTTAATGCCTTTCATTACGACAGATCAGCATGTAAGGACATGGGCTTAATGGAGTAAGACAATGGTTACAAAAACAGTAATTCCGGGAGACATCACCACGCTAAAGGGAGATATTTCCTCAATTAA
The DNA here is from genome assembly GCF_046486495.1 of Escherichia sp. WS3227_2. Lineage (NCBI taxonomy): Bacteria > Pseudomonadati > Pseudomonadota > Gammaproteobacteria > Enterobacterales > Enterobacteriaceae > Escherichia > Escherichia sp. WS3227_2. Next base: position 130,463 of record NZ_JBJQLG010000014.1, on the reverse strand, counting down.
CGGAAAAGTATCAACGCTTCAGACTGAGATGACCAGTGCAAAGCAGGATATCAGCTCCAGATACACAAAAACTGAAGTTGATAATAAGCTGAAAAACAAACTGGAAGTGAATGCTCTCGAAAGCGGTAATTATGGTGGAGATTTTTACCCGCTGACTGGCCGCGAAGCGTTTTATTTATGGGGGTTGGGCACGACTACTGCGGCGGCAAACCTTTATCTTAATCCTGACCCTGCAATTTCGTCTGTACTGCGGTCAACATCGTCTATCCGCTATAAACATTCAGTAGAGACGATAGATTCAGAGCACGCCGATGTCATTTTCAGGATGCGCCCTGTGTGGTACAGGTCGCAATGCGAAAATGACATGCGTGACTGGGGGTTCTACGGATTGATTGCCGAGGAAGTAGGAGAAATTGCCCCTCAGTTTGTACACTGGCGACCAGCTAACGAAGATGATGCTCCTGAAGCTATTTCCAGCAATGGCCTTGTTGCCGAAGGTGTAATGTACGAACGTCTGGTTGTTCCACTGATTCACCATATCCAGAAGCTGACAGAAAGAGTTGATGAACTTGAGTCAGAATTAAAGTTGTTATTAACTTCCCGAAGCGATATCGGATAAAGGAGGAATAATGGATATAACACCTTTCCTTCATGCACTTTGTGCTGTGGCTGCGCAGGTACTGGTTGGTCTTTTTACCGGAAACTGGGCTTACGGGGCGATAGCCGGTTGTACGTTCTTCATTGCGCGTGAACACACCCAGGCAGAATATCGCTGGATCGAAATGTTCGGGCATGGCAAGCGAATGAATATGCCGTGGTGGGGCGGTTTTGATCCGCGCGCGTGGGATGTGGCAAGCCTGATGGATTTTGCTGTGCCGGTGGTGGCGTGTCTGCTGGTCTGGCTGTTGGTTAATCGTGGGTGAAAAAAGGTGAGCTGTATATGCAACGGAGGAAGAAAACTCGTTGCTGGAAGCCTGGAAAAAGTATCGGGTGCTGCTAAACCGTGTGGACACTTCCGTAGCACCAGATATCGAGTGGCTTATTCAACCATAATAAACAGTATGTATATCATAGGTTATTAATTGTGAGTTTTTTCGGTGTGTTATTTGTTTGTTTGATGTTATGCTTTTGCGCCCCAAAAGGTTGTTTAGATGTATTTTATCAATTGATTTTCAATGTCGTTTAATAAAGAAAAATTAAGCAAGCTGGATGTTGGTTTTTTGTTAATTGAATGGTTCTAATAATGTTTTTTTACTGTTGTTGAATGTGACTTGATAAGAAATGCAAGTAAAAATGATACTCTTTTTATTTTAAATTCAAACGGTTGACATATATATAGCAAGAGGTTTCAGGTGCGTTGTAGTGAGTTTATGTTAATAAAAAGTATAGTAAGCGTTGAAAAATGTAACTTTGAAATACGTTAGAATAAAAAACAATATACATATAATAATTTAATCTTAAATGAAATTTATTAAAATTTGCAAACTATAATTTTGTGTATAAAAATATAAATGCACATCATCCTGATTATGATTGTGTATTTAATTGGTTGTTATTTGACTGCTATCAACTTGTTTTAATTTTATGATAGGTGCAAGATGGATTATGTTTGCTCCGTAGTTTTCATCTGTCAATCATTTGATTTAATTATAAACAGGAGAGTTATCTCGTTCAAAAAAAATTCATTGTTTATTGTAAGCGACAAAATTAGAAGGGAGTTACCAGTATGCCCCTCTAAACTAAGAATTGTTGATATAGATAAGAAAACATGTTTATCCTTTTTTATCGACGTGAATAATGAGCTGCCTGGCAAATTTACTCTTGATAAGAATGGCTATATTGCTGAAGAGGAACCTCCATTATCGCTTGTTTTTTCTCTGTTTGAAGGGATTAAAATAGCAGACTCACACTCCCTTTGGTTAAAAGAAAGACTATGTATATCCTTACTTGCCATGTTCAAAAAACGCGAAAGTGTAAATTCATTTATACTAACAAATATAAATACATTTACCTGTAAAATTACTGGAATAATCAGTTTTAATATTGAGCGGCAATGGCATTTAAAAGATATTGCGGAATTGATTTATACGAGTGAAAGTTTAATAAAAAAAAGATTAAGGGATGAAGGAACGTCATTTACTGAAATATTGAGAGATACTAGGATGAGGTATGCAAAAAAACTCATAACTTCAAACTCTTATTCTATCAATGTCGTAGCCCAGAAATGTGGCTATAACAGTACTTCATATTTCATATGTGCATTTAAAGATTATTATGGTGTCACGCCATCTCATTATTTTGAGAAAATAATCGGCGTCACAGATGGAATAAACAAAACAATTGACTGATAATGTTTATTACAAGTTGTCTACATGTTAATTATAATATTATACAGCGTTTTTTTGATGTGATATTCTGGAACCATTAATTTGTAATTGGGTTGCTGTCGCCTATTTTATACATGCTATAATTGATGGTTTTCTATGTGATTTAGTTAATAACCTTCTGGGTTTATTTTAAGGGTTAATTGTTACATTGAAATGGCTAGTTATTCCCCGGGGCGATTTTCACCTCGGGGAAATTTTAGTTGGCGTTCTTAAAATGTGTACTTAAGACCAGCAGTAGTGATGAAGTTATAGTTTTCTATGCCTGCACCATTTTTGCTGTAGTCTGAAGTGTTATCATTGTGATCATAAAGTGAAGTATTACCTTTTTTATTCGTAACCCGATTCCATGCGCCTTCAACATAAACTTTTGCGTTAGGTGTTACGTAATAACCTGCATTGACTGCAACAGAATAGTAATTTTGGTCTTTGACTTTACTGCGATAAGTGATTCTTTTTCCTGGGTCATAGTGCTCATCGTTATCAGATGCTTCCACCCAGCCGCTGTATTTAAATGTGCCACTTAGCTCAAAATCTTCATAACGATAACTTCCAGTCAAGCCAATGTAGGGCATTTTAAAACGTTGTTTGTAGCCGATTGCTCTTTCTCCATTCGGGAAGGAGCCGATATCATCTCTGAATCCCTCCTCAGAACTGTAGATATAGGAACCACCTCTGGCTGTAAAGCTATAACGGCTTTCCTGATATCCGGCCATGAGTCCCAGGCGGTAATTGGGTTCGTTGAGGAGCCAGCCTTTGATATTCAGATCAAATTCGTTGGCATAATTGAGTTGTGTATCAGGGTGCCTACTTTCATCTGTCCAGGTTCCGGGGTTACTGGAATCCATCCAGTCCTGATCGACCATATTGCCACCTCGGCTGCCGAGAGTAGTCCAGCCCGCAGCCCCAATAGATATCTGGGGCATCAAATCCCAATTAATTGCACCTTTAATAATTGCAGCGTTATTGAATTTCCAGTCGAGTTGACTGACTTTTCGGCCTCCTTCTTCGGCTAGATAAACACGCTCTTTTGTTTTTCCGCTCAGAGTTCCAAGACTAATGTCCGCATTTATGTTGTCAGGAGTAAACGATAAAGTCTCGGTAGAAGCAAAAGAGCTGATCGCAATAGGGGTTGTCAGGACTATTCCCAGAAGTTTCGCCCGCATAAAAGTTCTCCATTCAATCGTTTTAATGATTGAATATGTATTTTTTATATCTAACTTAATGAGTCAATTACATATTGCTCCACTGTTTATATTTTGTTTAGTATTGAATGATTATCACAATGCGCTATCTGTTTTTGGTTTAATTATCTGTTATTGTTTCATATTGCGGTTTTACTGTGTGGTTTTTTTATGCTTTTGTGGTGCTTTTATCTATTTAAGTGCCATGCCTTTAGAGGCATATAAGCGAAAATAGCATGAGGTTTATCCTCAATTACTATGTTTTTTAGTACAAAAAAGAGGGACAAAACTGAGACACATAAGGCCTCACAATGGCTTGCAAGGCTTTACATGTTTTGAGGTAGTGGGACGTGTGAGCGCAGAGATGGCGCGGTAAGTTGTTGACTTAAAATGTCGTTCTAGGAACTTCTAAGTCGTGGGCCGCAGGTTCGAATCCTGCAGGGCGCGCCATTTCTTCTTCATTTATCCCCGTCTTATCCGTTTCCGCTTTGCCCTTCACCACATCACTTTTTGTCGCTGTTTGGCGAGATAATTCAACGGTGTCAGGCCGTAAAACGCCTTAAAAACAGAGATAAAGTACGACGTGCTGCTATAGCCACATAATTGCGCCACCTGAGTGATATTTTTGTTATCCATCAATAACATCTGTACGGCGTAACGCATACGACACTCTGTGACAATCTGGCTATAGCTGGTATTTTCGTTTTTTAATTTCTTTTTGAGCAGGCTGGGGCTTAAACATAGCGAACTGGCGACAATTCGCAGATTCCAGTAATGCTGAATATCGCTTTGAATAATGCGGCAGACGCTGTCACGGACGCTGCTGCGTAAGATATACATCAGTAGGGCAATAAACCGCGATTGCTCAAGAAAGTTAGACAATACGGTAAAAAGCAATGCGCGCGTCAACTCCGCTTCGCAGGGTTTGCTGGGTTGCTGCTTGCTGTGGTTGGCGGCTAGCCGAAACACTTCCGGTGTACGGCTATGACAAGCGATAACCGGGGTAGCCAGCCGCGACCAGGGCTTTACGCAGGTTAAGTTCTTATTTAAAAACAACAGATAATCGTTGATGATGTTGCGGTTGATGTGGGTGATTAATACGTGATTTAACGTTGAGAGTTCAATGACGTTATTGTTGCACGCGAAGGCGGCCAGGTAGTTTTTCGGGAGGGTAAACGTAGCATGGTTATTGACGCTTACCTCTACCTCTTTTTCGGTCAGGATCACCACGCAAGGTTCACTGCTGCTCAATTGCATTTCGCACTCCTCAGATATCAGAAACTCCGCTCAAAGGATCTATGCTTCCTGCATGAGTGATCGGCCCGTTCGCCGATAACGATCTTCTTTCTTTAGCATGCTTTTTAGCAATTAATCTTGATGGAATTCTGACGAGAGCGAAAGTGGTAAGTCAGGTCGTACCCGACTTACCTGGAGGGGATTTAATACTCGAGAATGCCGTGTGCGACGGGCAAATAGCGCAGAGAGAAATAGAGCGTGTCTTTACCGCAAGAGGAACGTTTCGCTAACAGCGAGGCGATCTCTGCATCCGGTTTCGGTTTCGCTGTAAAGGTTTTGCCTTTGCCAGCGACAAACAGTTCATAAACAATGCCGCTTGCTGGGGCGGAGCTTTGGCAATCGGCGCTGGCCTGTAGATAACGTTCACGCTGTTCACCAGTAAGTTTATTCACGCCGCTGCCATCCTGTACCCAGACATTAACGCCGGTTGCTTTAACTTGTTCCAGCAGTTGGCGATAGCCATCGGGCGACATGTTTCCGGCGAAAAAACTACTGATATAAACCGGTTTTGCTGAAACATCGCTAATCAACCGCTGCGCGTTGTTTAACCATGTCAGCAAAGGCTGACGGGCGGCTTCGCTGCGCCAGTTCAGGTCGTCAATTTCCGCGCTGATGTACCAGCCATCCGGCGTTACGCCAGGTACGGCGCTCCATAATCTGGCTTGCTGGAGATCGGCAGCCAGCAGGCGGTTAAGATAGCTTTCCAGCGCCGCGGATGACTGTTTCTGGTGCATAAAAAATTCCGGATCGGCATTCAGCCCGACAATCAGCTTCAGGCCAGCCTGTTGCGCAGCTGCGGCACGCTTAAACAATAACGCGCGCTGTTCTGGCTGGGTGAATGCATCGCCGTAACGGGTCCATTGCAAAACCAGGGTATCGAAGCCTTGCAAACGTAACTGACTCATCAGCCCCTGCCACTGGGTATCGGTAACCTGACTATCACGGTTTTGTGGTTGCCAGATAATACCTTTCATCGCAAAGGAAAAAGGGCTGACCAAAAGCAGTGTCAGCAATACGAAAATGAACTTACGCATTTACCAGTGCACTCCAATGGTGAGAAACGCGTTGTTGCGCTCTCCGTTACGTTGATTAATCGCCTTAAAGGTATGTTGATACTCGACGCCGAGACTGACTTTGTGCGGCCAGGCGTCGTAGTGCGTCTCGCCGGTCCAGATATTCCAGCGGACCCCGACACCGCCAAGCTGCGCGCCCTGAGTGCCTTTATCACGATAGCCGTTGTCCTGAACGTGAGCGTAAGGCTCAATAGTCTGTCCGTTAGCTACCTTCTGATGCCAGCTTACGCGATAATCTGCCGTCCACGCCTGAATATCCTGGCGGATATATTGCGCCGCATCGAGGTACAGGTTTTGGGCAAACCAGCCTGAACCGTTCGGGTGCCATTCGTCGCTGTATTTGCCGCCATTAAAGAATGAGGCGCTGGCGCGCAGCATGGTATCGGATGCGCCATTTTGCCCGTTCAGCGGCAACTGCTGTTCGACGGCGAGGAAAAAGATCTGATCGCGCAGCGGCTTCCAGCGCAGACCGGTGCCGGACATCGGATTTTTCACCGGCATCATCACCCCGTTTTCTCCGGTATCGGCAAAGACGCGGCTATAAACTGAGAGCAGGTCGCCTTCCAGTAGCATATTGCGTCCGATGCGGTACTCGGCTTCCAGTTGTCCGTAGCTACGATAGCTTTTCCCTGGCGCTGCACCGCCGACATTATTGTTAGCGGTACTCATTGCGCCGGAACGCAAGCCGATAGAAGAATCGAAACTGAACGTCCAGCGGCGACCGACCTCCTCATGCAGACGGCGGAAATTGAAGCGTTGCTGATTTTGCTCTGGGGTCAGTGGGGTTATCAGCGCCTGATTATCAATGTCATCAATCACCAGCCGGGCGTAGTGCTGCGTCGCAGGCATGTCATCCAGACGCTGGTTCACGTAGGCCAGTTGTCGGATAAGTGCCGGATCGTCCGGTAGCCCTTTATGCGCCTGTTCGAGCATTTCCCGCGACTGTGCGATATCACCGCTATCCCACAAGGCGTAACCGAGCGCTGCCTGGGTGTTGCTATTATTCGGTTCCAGTTCCAGAGCGGCGCGCAAATCACTCACCGCCGCCGGGACATTATGACGTTGGCGATAAATTGTCGCCCGCGCAACGTAAGCGTTGGCAGAAGGCGCAATATTGATTGAGCGCGTGAGATCGTTCAGTGCGAGTTCCGGTTGACCAGGAATGTAACGTTGCGCATGCAGCCACCAGTAGAGGGCATTGTTTCCCAGCCCACGTTGTTCTGCCTGCTGAAGCCAGCGATCGCGAGCCGCACCATTTCCTGCCGCCTGGGCGGTATTGGCAGCAGCAAGCAGATCCTCATTGCTCATGTCGTGAAGACTGATTTTCTGCCAGGCCGCCAGTGCGGTGGCGTAGTCCTCAACCTGATACGCCTGATAGGCTACCGCACGATGTTGCCAGGCGTTCGGTTGTCGTTGTTCGGCCTGAAGCCATGCATACAACGCCACACCGGGTAGCGTGTCCCGATAACACTTTGCCAGACGGTTCCAGGCGGCGGCATCGTAGGAAGGCGACATATCGCCCAGCAAGCGAACTATTGCCGGGCAATTATCTGCAATACCCGGCAACTGACTTTGCCACTGACGTTGCTCCGCCAGCGGTAAGGGTTTCGATAAAATCGCCACCTTCGCCGGAGTTGCCAGGTAAGGATGACTTTCCAGCAGAGACGCCAGTCGCGCCATTAAAGTCTGGCTGACACGCGCATCGCCCTGGAAAGGATAGCGTTGCAGCAATAAATCGGCAGCTTCGCGTGACTGCTCGTTCTGCATCAGTTGCCAGGTCAGTTGATCCAGGCGGGTAAGATTTGCCGGTTCTTGCTGATACAGCAATCGTGCCAGACGCAGAGCTTCAGCCTTGTTATGGGTCGCTACGCTAACGGTATAACGCTCCTCAAGCATTTCATTGGCGGGGAGGGTGGCGAGCAGTTTTTGCGCTGCGTCGTACTGACCTTCTTTTAACAGCACCGGTAGCGTCGCGCCAACAACATACTGGCGGTTATCGGCAAACTGTACCGTATAATTCGCCAACGCCTGAACGGGGTTGACGCTGTATTTAGATAACAGATAGAGCCAACTTTTCTCTTGTGCGTCCGTGGTAAACAGCGGCGTATTTTCAATGAGATAACGCTGGAGGCGTGCTTTTTCGCCACGATAAGCCAGCGCGGTCGCGTAAGTAATATATGACTGAGGATCGGTGAAGAGCCCCTGTGATTGCAGCGCCAGGATCCGATCATCCAGCTGCCCGGCAAGAAGCACGTCAAACCACTGACGGCGTTCTGCCGCGCTTAATGTGTTCTGCTGGCGTGCTTCATTGTATAGCGTATCTGCCTGGGACCATTGTTTCAGGTAGATTGCCCGTTGCAGCAGATCGGTTCGCAGCGTTTTTCCTTCCGGCGATGCAGCAAACGTCGCATCGTTCAGTTGCGCTCTGGCGACAGGTAATTGTGCCAGCCGCAGGGCATTCTGCCCGACTTCACTGCGACAACGCAGGGTCGGCGCAGCGTCGCACGCTTTTTGCTGGGCAAGCAGTTCTTCAACAGTCGTAACGCTTTTCACTTCAACTGGAATAGCCGCCAGACTGCGCTCAAGTCGGGCATCTCCTGGGTGACGTTTCAGTTGATCCTCAAGCAACAGCCGCGCCCGGGCATCATGACCAAAATGGCGATAGGCTTCCGCAAGGTATAAAGTCAGCGGAATATTATCCGGCACCTGCTGGTGTATATATTCAAATTCGCGGATGGCGGTTGCTTCGTCGTTATTTTTCTGTGCCTTCAGCGCCTTATCGAGACGGGGATAAATAACAAAATGGCGATAATCGCTCAGCCCCAGCTCTTCTGCGCTGGTGCCGATATTGTCTGCGAGTGCGCTGGTACTCAATAAAGACGTCAGCAGTAAACCAGACCATCCGATGACGCGATTAAGGTTATTCTCCTTCATTTTCGGACTCCAGTTGCGCAACCTGTTCTGTGTTTAAACCTGCTTTGAGTAATAGTGATTGCATCGAAACTTGTAATTCGCGTTGAATTGTCAGGACGCGATCCAACGTTTCCTGGCTGATAACGCCTTCGGTGACCAAAAACTTGCCGAGCGGCAGAGAACTGCGTTCATGGCGCAATAACAACACGTTAATTGCTGAACGATTAATATGACCGAGCGTGGTCAGTATTTCGGCGAACAGGAACTGATGCGGCACATATTGCCGCCAGATTTCACCGGCCTGCTGTTCCGTGAGCCACTGATGCTGAACCGCATTGTACAACATTGCCCGCGGATCGTGACCGCGTCGGCGTGCATACCAGTGACGTAACCCCGTGACAATTTGTCCGCGCAGAACAATGACGTAACGCACTTTGCGTCCGACTTTACGCGTCAGGGCTGCCAGCGAAACCGGGTCAATACCATCTTCACTGCCGACAATTAACTCATCATTTTCCAGACGCAGCGGCAGTACTGCATAATGCAGCGCCACGGAAGCCGGCATTTCGGCAATCAGTGATGAAGGGATCTGCCAGGCGTCGATGGATTCCCACGCCACGCCGTTTTGCTCTGCCAGCGCCTGTGCCAGCTGTTCGGCGCTAATCAGCCCCTGCATCAGCATTGAACCGCCCAGGCGTAGACCTTCGACGCGATTACGCAGTGCTGTATCGAGTTGTTCTTCAGTGATGACCTGATTTTCCAGCAGAATTTGGCCTAACGGGCGCAACGAGCGGGTATCGCCAGTCACGCTGGGGAAGTCATGCGTTGTTTTATCCCACGCGACGCGACGTGGATCGCCGTGTTGAAGTACCTGTTTTAACGCGCGCCAGTTGGCCATGAAGTTAATCAGGTTGCCCCAGAAAAGACGCAGGACAGATAGCAGCCCCTGCGTCAGACCGTAGTAGCCAGTGACAAAAATCACCCGCTGCACGATGCGGTTAACCATCAAACCAAAGTTTAGCCACAGCAGGGTCATTAACCATGCGCTGCCGCTGAAAATAGAAAGGAAATGCCAGGCATCGGGCCACAAACTTTCATACGCCAGTAACAGCAAAAGCTGGATCATCACCAGCATCGCGAGGAAGCTGACAAAGTTACTGATTGCCCCTTTGCGGTCGCGCCAGAGAAAGTAATTCAGCGTCAGGCTGGAGGTCCATTTATGGGTTTTAAAGCCCTGGAAAACAATGCCGATGATCCAGCGAGATTTTTGTCGAACCGCAGTCGAAAAGGTATCGGGGAAATATTCGCGCACGCAGATCATGTTTGACGTCCGCGCGTGCTGTAAAAATTTACGCTGCTCGCGTTCTTTGGCTTCGTCCACCACCGGAAAACGGACAAAAATTTCCGTCATACCTTTTTCTTTCAGGCGGAAACCAATGTCGTAATCTTCAGTAAGACTCTGCACGTCGAAAGCAATACCGTCACCGTCAGCTAACAGTGCGGTCACGGCGCGGCGGCTGAAACAGGTGCCGACGCCTGCGCTGGGCACCTGTCCGGCGAGGGCTTCACGCACCGGAACATCTTTGCCATGCAGTTCTGAAAACTCATCAATGTAAGTCATGCTGGTGAAGTGCGTCCATTCGCGTTCGAATGGGTACACCGGGATCTGAATCAGATCTTTACGCTCGACCAGATAGTTGAACAGACGCAATTCCATCGGTGAAATCACATCTTCGGCGTCATGCAGAATAAAACCAGCAAAAGCGAAATTGGCGCTACGCTCAAACTGGGTGATGGCGTCCAGCACGTTGTTCAGGCAGTCGGCTTTGCTGGTGGGGCCAGGACGCGCGCAGACTACCTTATGCACATTCGGGAAGCGAGCGCACACTTCGTCAACATCACGCTGAGTATCGGGGTCGTTGGGGTAGGTGCCAACAAAGATATGATAGTTTTCATAGTCGAGCGTGGTCGCCGCCAGCTCGGCCATATTGCCGATGACGCCCGTTTCATTCCACGCCGGAACCATAATCGCTAACGGTTTTTCATCTGGTTTATACAGTTCGCGGTAACTCATTCGCGGGTAGCGGCGATAAACACTCAACTTGCGTTTAATGCGGCGTACCCAGTAGACGACATCAATAAAAAAATCGTCCAGCCCGCTGATGAACATGATGACCGCTAACGTTATCGCGATTACTTTTAAGCCGTAGAGCCAGGTAGCAAAAACATCAAGAAGCCAGTCCACACAAAAACCTTACATTAACGCTGGTTATGTTTAGGGTGGCGTATATTAAGGTTTTTTATGACTTGTGACAGCTTTTTACCATTAATAGGTATGACTATTGCGGCACGTTATTTTTACACTGGTTATAAAAGTTGCCGTTTGCTGAATAATTAAGCGGGTAATGTGATAACAAACCTTGTCCCCCGAGCATCTGACGTTACTGCAACCGTGCCTTTATGCGCGACAACAATCGATTTCACTATCGCCAGACCAATGCCGCTACCTTCGCCTTTTCGCTGGCGGGAGGGGTCAACGCGGTAGAAACGGTCAAACAATCGCGGTAAGTGCTCGGGCGCAATGGGCGTACCGGGGTTTTCGACGGAAACTTGCACCTGGTGATCGACCGTCTGGCAGCGCACTACAATCGCCTCTCCGGGCGGCGTATAACGCAGGGCGTTCGAAAGCAGGTTGCTTAACGCCCGACGCAGCATCAGCGGATCGCCCGCAACCTGACACTCGTCACCAACAAACCGCAGTTCCACGCCGCGATCTTCCGCTAGCGCCTCGAAAAAATCGAACACTTTGCCGATTTCATCCGCCAGGTTGAGCATTTTCTTTTCGGGGATTAGCTGGTTGTTATCGGCCTGGGCGAGAAACAGCATATCGCTGACCATTTTCGCCATTCGCGTCAGCTCTTCGAGATTAGAGTAGAGCACATCTTCCAGCTCCTTCTGGCTGCGTGACTGGCTGAGGGCGATTTCGGTTTGCGTTATGAGATTCGTAATTGGTGTACGAATTTCGTGAGCGATATCCGCTGAGAAATTGGACTGGCGAGTAAAGACATCCTCAATACGCTCGATCATATGGTTGAACGACAGTACCAGCTGTTCCAGCTCAATCGGCACGGTCTGCGGGTCAAGGCGAACGTCGAGATCTTTCGAGGTAATGTTCTGGATTTGACGGCTGACGCTGCGGATCGGTGCGTGACCTTTATGTACCGCCAACAGCACGATAAAGACGATCAGGATGCTGATGATCGATGCGGTCATAATAAGTTTATTCATCAAATCATTTATGTAATGAAGATGAAAATCGATCGAAAGCGCGATGTAGAGCGTATAAATCGGTTTGCCGTCCACCAACGGGCCAACCGGCAAGTTAATCATCCGCCAGTTGCTGTGTTCCATATGCCCGTGACCGTGGCCCGGCATCATAATCGTCGGGCCGGAAAGGAGATACACCTCGCCGCCCCGCGTGTCTTTATCGGGTATGGCGTCACGCGTAAACTCGCGGATATCGGGCGCACCGGGGGAGTGATACACCGTTTTACCCTGGCTATCTGCCAGGGAAATCAACACATTGGAATAACCACTGACGATATCTTCCAGCGTCATTAAGCGTCGGGCTTGTGTCTCTTCGGGATGATTAAGAACGCGCTTGAGTGTGGCGCTAATCTCTTTTAAATCATTAATATCCTGCTCAGCAAAATGCACTTTTACCGAGTGAATCATGATCCAGGCAAAGGCGAAAAACGCCGCGATGGTGGCCAGGCTGATAAAAAAGGTCAGGCGGGTTGCCAGCGAAAACGGGCGCTGAAATGGCTTACTGACCATCCGGCACCTCAAGCATGTAACCCACGCCGCGCACGGTTTGAATCAGCTTCGGCTCAAAGTCGTTGTCGATTTTGCCGCGCAGCCGCTTCACTGCCACATCAATGGCGTTGGTATCGCTGTCGAAATTCATGTCCCACACCTGCGAGGCGATAAGCGAGCGGGGCAGCACTTCGCCTTGATGGCGGAGGAAAAACTCCAGCAGAGTAAATTCTTTACTGGTCAGAGTGATGCGCGTGCCGCTGCGGGTGACTTTGCGGCTGACGAGATCGACCATCAGATCGGCAACCTGAAACTGACTTTCGATAATCACCGCCGCCCCGCGCCGCAGGAGAGTGCGCACCCGCGCCAGCAGTTCAGCAAAAGCGAACGGCTTCACCAGATAGTCATCGGCCCCCAACTCCAGCCCCTTGACGCGATGCTCAATGGTGCCAAGCGCGGTAAGCAACAGAATCGGCATCCCTTTATTGGCGGAGCGTAACATACGCACGATATCCCAGCCGTTCACGTCCGGCAGCATAATATCGAGGATTATCAGATCATAATCACCGGTCATCGCCAGATGGTAGCCATTCAGCCCGTTGTCGGCCAAATCGACCACAAAACCGGCTTCGGTTAACCCTTTGGTCAAGTATTCTCCGGTTTTCTTTTCATCTTCGACAATCAACAGTTTCATATTTCCTCCGCATGTTGCCCGGGCAATTCTAGAGTAGCGGGATCAGATGGCAATCGCTTATTGGCAAAATGACAATTTTGTCATTTTCCTGTCACCGGAAAATCAGAGCCTGGCGAGTAAAGTTGGCGGCATAAAATCACCAGAAATTATGAGCCTATGTCTCCTTGTAAACTTCTGCCATTTTGTGTGGCCCTTGCGCTAACCGGTTGTTCACTGGCACCGGATTATCAGCGCCCGGCAATGCCCGTGCCGCAGCAGTTCTCACTCAACCAGAACGGCCTGGTTAACGCAGCAGATAACTACCAGAACGCGGGCTGGCGCACCTTTTTTGTTGATAATCAGGTGAAGACGCTGATTAGCGAGGCGCTGGTGAATAACCGGGATTTGCGCATGGCGACGCTGAAAGTGCAGGAAGCGCGGGCGCAATATCGTCTGACCGATGCCGACCGCTACCCACAGCTCAATGGCGAGGGCAGCGGCAGCTGGAGCGGCAATCTTAAAGGCGATTCAGCCACGACGCGGGAGTTCTCGACTGGCCTTAACGCCAGCTTTGATCTCGATTTTTTCGGTCGCTTAAAGAACATGAGCGAAGCCGAGCGACAAAATTATTTAGCCACTGAGGAAGCCCAGCGCGCGGTGCATATTCTGCTGGTTTCTAATGTCGCGCAAAGCTATTTCAATCAGCAACTGGCGTATGCGCAATTGCAAATAGCCGAAGAAACGCTGCGTAATTATCAGCAGTCATATGCGTTTGTCGAAAAACAACTGTTGACCGGTAGCAGCAATGTTCTGGCGCTGGAACAGGCTCGCGGGGTGATTGAAAGTACCCGCAGCGACATCGCTAAACGTCAGGGGGAACTGGCGCAGGCGAATAATGCATTGCAACTGTTATTGGGAAACTACGGCAAGCTGCCGCAAGCGCAGACAGTAAACAGCGACAGCCTGCAAAGCGTTAAATTACCGGTGGGCTTGTCGTCGAAAATCTTATTGCAGCGCCCGGATATTATGGAAGCTGAACATGCGTTAATGGCGGCTAATGCCAATATTGGGGCCGCACGCGCGGCATTTTTCCCGTCTATCAGCCTGACCAGCGGAATATCAACCGCCAGCAGCGATCTGTCGTCATTATTTAACGCCAGCAGCGGGATGTGGAATTTTATACCCAAAATTGAGATCCCCATTTTTAATGCCGGACGCAACCAGGCCAATCTGGATATCGCCGAAATTCGCCAGCAGCAGTCGGTGGTGAATTATGAACAGAAAATCCAGAACGCCTTTAAAGAAGTGGCAGATGCGCTGGCATTACGTCAAAGCCTGAACGATCAAATTAGCGCCCAGCAGCGTTATCTGGCATCGCTGCAAATTACTTTGCAACGGGCGCGGGCATTATATCAGCACGGCGCAGTAAGTTATCTGGAAGTGCTGGATGCTGAGCGTTCTTTATTTGCAACCCGACAAACTTTACTTGACCTGAATTATGCCCGTCAGGTGAACGAAATTTCTTTATATACCGCCTTAGGCGGCGGTTGGCAGCAATAATTTTTAACTCCAGGAGAGAATAAATGAAAAAAGCACTGCAAGTCGCGATGTTCAGTCTGTTTACCGTTATTGGCTTTAATGCCCAGGCTAACGAACATCATCATGAAACCATGAGCGAAGCACAACCACAGGTTATTAGCGCCACTGGCGTGGTAAAAGGTGTTGATCTGGAAAGCAAAAAAATCACCATCCATCACGATCCGATTGCTGCCGTGAACTGGCCGGAGATGACCATGCGCTTTACCATCACCCCGCAGACGAAAATGAGCGAAATTAAAACCGGCGACAAAGTAGCGTTTAATTTTGTCCAGCAGGGCAGCCTTTCTTTATTACAAGATATTAAAGTCAGCCAGTAACCCAGGTTTAATGAGATGAAAAAAATCGCGCTTATTATCGGCAGCATGATCGCGGGCGGTATTATTTCTGCGGCAGGTTTTACCTGGTTTGACCGGGCTGAACCGCCCGCAGAAAAAACGTCGACCGCAGAACGTAAAATTTTATTCTGGTACGACCCGATGTATCCCAATACGCGGTTCGATAAACCAGGTAAATCGCCGTTTATGGATATGGATCTGGTGCCGAAATATGCCGATGAAGAGAGTTCTGCGTCTGGTGTGCGCATTGACCCGACTCAGACGCAGAATCTGGGGGTGAAAACGGCTACCGTCACGCGCGGGCCGCTGACTTTTGCCCAGAGTTTCCCGGCGAATGTCAGTTACAACGAGTATCAGTATGCCATTGTGCAGGCTCGCGCTGCCGGGTTTATCGACAAGGTGTATCCGCTTACCGTGGGCGATAAAGTGCAAAAGGGCACACCGCTTCTCGACCTGACCATTCCCGACTGGGTGGAAGCGCAGAGTGAGTATTTACTGCTGCGCGAAACCGGCGGTACGGCGACCCAGACTGAAGGCATTCTTGAGCGGCTGCGACTGGCGGGAATGCCGGAGGCGGATATTCGCCGACTGATCGCCACGCAAAAAATCCAGACGCGTTTTACGCTCAAAGCGCCCATTGATGGCGTGATCACCGCGTTTGATCTGCGCGCGGGTATGAATATCGCCAAAGATAACGTGGTCGCGAAAATTCAGGGTATGGACCCGGTGTGGGTCACTGCTGCG
Source organism: Escherichia sp. WS3227_2 (assembly GCF_046486495.1). NCBI lineage: Bacteria > Pseudomonadati > Pseudomonadota > Gammaproteobacteria > Enterobacterales > Enterobacteriaceae > Escherichia > Escherichia sp. WS3227_2. The sequence goes on along the minus strand of NZ_JBJQLG010000014.1, from coordinate 114,446 downwards.
ATCCCGGAGTCTATCGCCTGGCTGGTGAAAGATGCCTCGCAGTTTACGCTCACCGTTCCGGCACGACCGGATAAAACACTCACCATCCGCAAATGGACGCTGCTACCCGGCGTGGATGCCGCGACCCGCACGCTGCAGCTGCGTCTGGAAGTCGACAACGCCGACGAGGCGCTAAAACCGGGCATGAACGCCTGGTTGCAACTCAATACCACCAGCGAACCGATGCTGCTCATTCCGTCACAGGCGCTGATTGATACCGGCAGCGAACAGCGGGTGATTACCGTTGATGCCGACGGGCGCTTTGTACCGAAACGCGTTGCCGTTTTCCAGGCATCGCAAGGTGTCACCGCATTACGCTCTGGTCTGGCGGAAGGTGAAAAGGTGGTTTCCAGCGGCCTGTTCCTGATTGATTCCGAAGCCAATATTTCTGGCGCACTGGAGCGGATGCGCTCTGAAAGTGCTACCCATGCGCATTGAGGGAATAACCAATGATTGAATGGATTATTCGTTGCTCGGTGGCGAACCGTTTTCTGGTGCTGATGGGCGCGTTGTTTCTGAGTATCTGGGGCACCTGGACCATCATTAACACGCCAGTGGATGCGCTGCCGGATCTCTCCGATGTGCAGGTGATTATTAAAACCAGCTATCCCGGTCAGGCACCGCAAATCGTTGAAAATCAGGTGACTTATCCGCTAACCACCACCATGTTGTCGGTGCCTGGCGCGAAGACTGTGCGCGGTTTCTCGCAGTTTGGCGACTCTTATGTGTATGTCATTTTCGAAGATGGCACCGATCCGTACTGGGCGCGCTCGCGGGTGCTGGAGTACCTCAACCAGGTACAGGGTAAGCTGCCTGCGGGAGTCAGCGCCGAGCTGGGGCCAGATGCCACGGGTGTTGGCTGGATCTATGAATATGCATTGGTGGATCGCAGCGGTAAGCACGATCTGGCCGATTTACGCTCATTGCAGGACTGGTTTCTCAAATATGAGCTGAAAACCATTCCTGACGTTGCGGAAGTGGCGTCGGTAGGCGGTGTGGTGAAAGAGTATCAGGTGGTTATCGATCCTCAGCGCCTGGCGCAATATGGCATCAGTCTCGCCGAAGTAAAAAGCGCGCTGGATGCTTCAAACCAGGAAGCGGGCGGTTCGTCGATCGAACTGGCGGAAGCGGAATATATGGTGCGAGCCAGCGGCTATCTGCAAACGCTCGACGACTTTAATCACATCGTTTTAAAAGCCAGTGAAAATGGCGTGCCCGTTTATCTGCGTGATGTTGCGAAGGTCCAGATTGGCCCGGAAATGCGCCGGGGCATTGCCGAACTGAACGGCGAAGGCGAAGTGGCGGGCGGGGTGGTGATCCTGCGCTCCGGCAAAAACGCCCGAGAAGTGATCGCCGCCGTGAAAGACAAACTGGAAACGCTGAAAAGTAGTCTGCCGGAAGGCGTGGAGATAGTTACAACATACGATCGCAGCCAGCTCATTGACCGCGCCATCGACAACCTCAGCGGCAAGTTGCTGGAAGAGTTTATTGTGGTGGCGGTAGTCTGTGCGCTGTTTCTCTGGCATGTGCGCTCGGCGCTGGTGGCGATTATTTCGTTGCCGCTGGGGTTGTGTATTGCTTTTATTGTCATGCACTTTCAGGGACTGAACGCCAATATTATGTCGCTGGGCGGTATTGCGATTGCCGTCGGGGCGATGGTCGATGCCGCTATCGTCATGATCGAGAATGCACATAAACGGCTGGAAGAGTGGCAGCACCAGCATCCTGACGCCACGCTGGATAATAAAACGCGCTGGCAGGTGATCACCGATGCGTCTGTTGAAGTGGGTCCGGCGCTGTTTATCAGTCTGCTGATTATCACACTGTCGTTTATCCCGATCTTCACCCTGGAAGGGCAGGAAGGGCGTCTGTTTGGCCCGTTGGCGTTCACTAAAACCTATGCGATGGCGGGCGCGGCGCTGCTGGCGATCGTAGTGATCCCTATCCTGATGGGTTACTGGATCCGTGGCAAAATTCCGCCGGAAAGCAGTAACCCGCTCAATCGCTTTTTGATTCGTGTTTATCATCCGCTGTTGCTGAAAGTACTGCACTGGCCGAAAACCACGCTGCTGGTGGCCACGCTTTCGGTGCTGACGGTTCTCTGGCCGCTCAATAAAGTTGGCGGGGAATTTTTACCGCAGATCAATGAAGGCGACTTGTTGTATATGCCATCGACGCTGCCGGGGATTTCCGCAGCAGAGGCGGCGAGTATGCTGCAAAAAACCGACAAGCTGATTATGAGCGTACCTGAAGTGGCGCGGGTATTTGGCAAAACCGGGAAAGCGGAAACCGCCACCGATTCTGCTCCGCTGGAGATGGTAGAAACGACCATCCAGCTTAAGCCGCAGGATCAGTGGCGGCCTGGCATGACGATGGACAAAATCATTGAGGAACTGGATAACACCGTGCGTCTGCCGGGGCTGGCGAATCTGTGGGTGCCGCCAATTCGTAACCGTATCGATATGCTCTCAACCGGCATTAAAAGCCCTATCGGCATTAAAGTTTCCGGCACTGTGCTGGCGGATATCGACGCGATGGCGGAGCAAATTGAAGAAGTGGCACGAACGGTGCCAGGCGTGGCTTCTGCGCTTGCTGAGCGTCTGGAAGGTGGGCGCTATATCAACGTTGAGATTAACCGTGAAAAAGCCGCGCGTTACGGTATGACGGTGGCGGATGTGCAATTGTTTGTGACTTCTGCGGTGGGCGGGGCGATGGTTGGCGAAACGGTGGAAGGGATTGCCCGTTATCCAATTAATCTGCGTTATCCGCAAAGCTGGCGCGATAGTCCGCAGGCGCTGCGCCAGTTGCCGATCCTGACGCCGATGAAGCAGCAAATCACCCTGGCAGACGTGGCCGACGTTAAAGTCTCTACCGGACCGTCGATGCTGAAAACCGAGAATGCGCGCCCGACGAGCTGGATTTATATCGATGCCCGCGATCGTGACATGGTGTCGGTGGTTCACGATCTGCAAAAAGCGATAGCTGAAAAAGTGCAGTTAAAACCGGGCACCAGCGTGGCATTCTCCGGGCAGTTCGAACTACTGGAGCGCGCCAACCATAAGCTGAAACTCATGGTGCCGATGACGTTGATGATCATCTTCGTGCTGTTGTATCTGGCGTTCCGTCGGGTGGGCGAAGCGTTGCTGATTATCAGCAGCGTACCGTTTGCGCTGGTGGGCGGCATCTGGTTGCTGTGGTGGATGGGCTTTCATCTTTCTGTGGCAACGGGCACCGGTTTTATTGCCCTTGCGGGGGTCGCCGCCGAATTTGGCGTGGTGATGCTGATGTATTTACGTCACGCCATAGAGGCCGAGCCGTCGTTGAATAATCCACAAACATTCAGCGAGCAGAAGCTGGATGAGGCGTTATATCACGGCGCGGTCCTGCGCGTGCGCCCGAAAGCGATGACGGTGGCGGTGATTATCGCCGGTCTGCTGCCGATTCTGTGGGGAACGGGGGCAGGATCAGAGGTGATGAGCCGGATTGCCGCGCCGATGATTGGCGGCATGATCACCGCGCCTTTGCTGTCGCTGTTTATTATCCCGGCGGCGTATAAGCTGATGTGGCTGCACCGACATCGGGTACGGAAATAAAAGCAGGATACCCGGTTTAACCGTGTGGATTGTGTCTTGCGACGATGGGCACTAAATGTTAAAAGGTGCCCCTCAACAAAAAAGACACACAGGGGAAAGGCGTGAAAAACGCGTCAACCGTATCGGAAGATACTGCGTCGAATCAAGAGCCGACGCTTCATCGCGGATTACATAACCGTCATATTCAACTGATTGCGCTGGGTGGCGCAATTGGTACTGGTCTGTTTCTTGGCATTGGCCCGGCGATTCAGATGGCGGGTCCGGCTGTATTGCTGGGCTACGGCGTCGCCGGGATCATCGCTTTCCTGATTATGCGCCAGCTCGGCGAGATGGTGGTCGAAGAGCCGGTATCTGGTTCATTTGCCCACTTTGCCTATAAATACTGGGGACCGTTCGCCGGGTTCCTCTCCGGCTGGAACTACTGGGTGATGTTCGTGCTGGTGGGAATGGCAGAGCTGACCGCTGCGGGCATCTATATGCAGTACTGGTTCCCGGATGTTCCAACGTGGATTTGGGCTGCCGCCTTCTTTATTATCATCAACGCCGTTAACCTGGTGAACGTGCGCTTATATGGCGAAACCGAGTTCTGGTTTGCGCTGATTAAAGTGCTGGCGATCATCGGTATGATCGGCTTTGGCCTGTGGCTGCTGTTTTCTGGTCACGGCGGCGAGAAAGCCAGTATCGACAACCTCTGGCGCTACGGTGGTTTCTTTGCCACCGGCTGGAATGGGCTGATTTTGTCGCTGGCGGTGATTATGTTCTCCTTCGGCGGTCTGGAGCTGATTGGGATTACTGCCGCTGAAGCGCGCGATCCGGAAAAAAGCATTCCGAAAGCGGTAAATCAGGTAGTGTATCGCATCCTGCTGTTTTACATCGGTTCACTGGTGGTTTTACTGGCACTCTATCCGTGGGTGGAAGTGAAATCTAACAGTAGCCCGTTTGTGATGATTTTCCATAATCTCGACAGCAACGTGGTAGCTTCTGCGCTGAACTTCGTCATTCTGGTGGCATCGCTGTCGGTGTATAACAGCGGGGTTTACTCTAACAGTCGGATGCTGTTTGGCCTTTCTGTGCAGGGTAATGCGCCGAAGTTTTTGACTCGCGTCAGCCGTCGCGGCGTGCCGATTAACTCGCTGATGCTTTCCGGAGCCATCACTTCGCTGGTGGTGTTAATCAACTATCTGCTGCCGCAAAAAGCGTTTGGTCTGCTGATGGCGCTGGTGGTAGCAACGCTGCTGTTGAACTGGATTATGATCTGCCTGGCGCATCTGCGTTTTCGCGCGGCGATGCGACGTCAGGGACGTGAAACACAGTTTAAGGCGCTGCTCTATCCGTTCGGCAACTATCTTTGCATCGCCTTCCTCGGCATGATTTGGCTGCTGATGTGCACGATGGATGATATGCGCTTGTCAGCGATTCTGCTGCCAGTGTGGATTGTATTCCTGTTTGTAGCGTTTAAAACGCTGCGTCGGAAATAAGGCATTCACGCTACATCCGACAAAACGATGTCAACCATCCGAAACCGCTCTCATCCATTCGATAAGAGCGGTTTTTTTAATTACTGCTTAAATGCACCCGCCAGAGAGCGAATATCATTGCCAGTTGGCGACTGATGAAGTCGCAGACCAAACTCTTCGACAATCGCAAATATATGGTCGAATATATCAGCCTGAATGCTTTCATATTCCAGCCACACCACGGTGTTGGTAAACGCATAGATCTCGAGCGGTAAACCGTTATCACCAGGAGCCAGTTGGCGTACCATTAAGGTCATATCTTTGCGAATCCGCGGATGATTCCGCAGATATTCGTTCAGATAGGCACGAAAGGTTCCAATATTGGTCATTCGGCGCAGGTTTAATACCGACTCCGTAGAACCTTGCTGGCGATTCCACTCATTAATTTCCTGATGGCGGCTGGTTAAATATGGCTTTAACAAATGCGCTTTATTCAGACGTTCCATTTCGCCTTCATCAAGAAAACGAATACTGGTGACATCAATACTGATACTGCGCTTAATACGTCGCCCGCCAGATGCTGACATCCCGCTCCAGTTTTTAAAGGAGTCAGAGACCAGAGACCAGGTGGGAATAGTGGTAATGGTATTGTCCCAGTTACGCACTTTGACGGTGGTTAACCCAATATCGATCACCGCGCCATCCGCGCCGTATTTCGGCATCTCCAGCCAGTCGCCCAGTTTCAGCATATCGTTCGCGGAAAGCTGAATACCTGCCACCAGACCAAGAATCGGATCTTTAAATACCAACATCAGCACGGCAGCCATTGCACCAAGACCGCTGATCAGAATCGCTGGCGACTGACCAATCAGCAGCGAGATCATCAAAATGCCGACCAGAATCGCGCCGATCAGTTTAATCCCCTGAAATATCCCTTTCAGCGGTAACTGAGATGCCGCCGGGAATTTCTGCGCCAGATTCAAAATAACATCCAGCAACGAGAAGACTGAAAGCAGCGCATACATCATGATCCACAACTGCGCGCAGGTAGTCAGAATATCTGCCGCTTCGGTGCCTTTTTGCAGCCAGAATACCGCCTGAATATTGACGATAATCCCCTGCAGGGTAAAAGCTAAACGGTGGAAGAGTTTATTCTGGGTAATGATTTGCAACCAAAGCCGTGAACTGGCAATGGCGCGTTTTTCGAAGGTCCGCAGTACCACCCAATGCAAAATAATATGCACCACGACGGCGGTCAGAAAAATAATACCGAAAATCATCACCATTGAGGTGGTGTGATCGATCTCAATACCCGCTAAATCTTCAACCTGGGATATTAAATCCTGCATAACGTCTCCTTTATACAACAGCAGCCTATGATGACGGCTGAAACAGGGTTATGCAAATCAGGAGAATCTGAGGGGAAATAGCCGGGCAGATGCCCGGCAAGAGAGAATTACACTTCGGTTAAGGTGATGTTTTGCGGCAGACGAGATTTCGGCAGCGTAGCGTTAAAATCTTCAACGCTGTGATGACCTACCGGAACAACCACCAGACTGGTGTAGCCTTTCTCTTTCAGACCAAATTCTTCATCGAGGATGGCGGCGTCAAAACCTTCGATGGGCACCGCGTCCAGACCCAGCGCCGCCACGCCGAGCAGGAAGTTACCGACGTTGAGATAAACCTGTTTTGCCATCCACTGCGCATCATCATGCAGATCTTTACGGTGCATATCGGCGAAGAACTTGCGACCTTTATCGTTCGCGGCTTTCGCTTCCGGCGTGGCAAAGCGGCCATCGGCATCTTCCTGGTCAACAACCAGCTTCAGCCAGGCATCGTCCATCGCGGTTTTTGCACAGAACACCACGACGTGCGAGGCATCAAGCATTTTACGCTCGTTGAACACGTAATTATCGGCAGCGGATTTGGCAACACGCGCTTTACCTTCTTCCGTGCTGGCAACAATAAAATGCCATGGCTGGGAGTTGGTGCTGGATGGGCTGTATTGCAGGAGAGTTTTGATCTGCTCGGCCTGTTCCGGGGTAAGTTTTTTGCTGGCATCAAATGCCTTAGTGGAATGACGCTTTAAGGCGACAGAAATGATATCCATAAAGACTCCATGTGAAAGTAATTTTGCGTGCCAGCAGATTACAAGGATCGAGATGAAATGGTAAGCGAGAAAAATGCGCTATTGATTTACGGTTGAGTCAGGACGCAGTCGTTTTTGATCGCGTTTAGCCAGACCATCAACCACCAGATTCCACGAATCGTTGATCAGATCGCGAAGTAACGCTTCGGAGATTTCCTCGCCGGGATACACCGAAATCCAGTGCTTTTTATTCATGTGATACCCTGGCTTGATGCTTGGGTATATTTGCTGATTTAGCAGGGATTTTTGTGGATCGGACTTCAGATTGATAAAGGGGACGCCGCGCAGCTCCGACGACAGCATAAAAATCTTGCCGCCAATTTTAAAAACATCGAACTCCGGGCCAAACGGCCAGCAAAGCTCGACAAAGGGTAACTCAAGGGCCAGGCGTTTCGCCGTTTCGTGCAGTGATTGCTTATCCATAAACGTTCCTTTAGGCGAAGGAGAATAAGCAAAGTATGCCGCGAAGTACGGCGATAATCGACGTTTAATCCGCCAGTGAGAACCAGCGTCGCCAGATAAAGCGCAGAACAAAATACTCAATAGCGCCCAGCACTAAAAACCACAGACAAAACAATAAAGTGTAAAGCTGGCTAAGATCCATCAGATGGAACATGGTCACCAGTTTTTGTGCCAGCGTCAGCCCCAGTGCGGGGGCGGGCAGCAGCAGGCAAGAAAGGAAAGCCATCAGCAAAATGCCTGCTGCGGTGGTCAAGGTTTCTAAAGGGTGTTTCATAACATTGTTAAATGTAAGTTAAAACACCATTGTCAGGGATATTCTTCTGTAAGGCAATTCCCGGCTTAGTCACCAGCCCAGATCTCACAATGCTTTTTCACCAGCCCAATTAGCGAGCCACCATCGGCGACGAAATCACGCATTAGCTGCGCTTCATTCAGACCACTGACGACCTGGCGGTGCAGTGCTTCAATTGCGCTCGATGCACCAATTTTATGTGCCGAAGGGGCGATTTTTTCCAGTAAACGCAAGGTGTCTTCCGTTAGTGACCGACGATCGCCAGTATGCGGATCGGTAATGACGCCTTCCAGCCCATAGCGGCAGGCCTGGAAACGGTTGAATTTATACAGCAGGTAATCTTTCTCCTGATGTTTAAACGGGCGTTCCGTCAGTAACCAGTGGGCGGTAGCCTGAATCAATCCTGCCATATTTACCGCATGGCTAAGGGTTAACGGGGTATCCATTACCCGAACCTCCACCGTGCCAAAATGAGGGCTGGGGCGAATATCCCAGTGCAGATCTTTAATGCTGTCGATCATCGTGGTGTAACTCAGGCAACGAAACAGGGCTTCAAATTGTTGCCAGTTACTGACCCACGGCATCGGGCCATTATCGGGAAAGGCGGAAAAAATATTCGGTCGTGAGGAGGCAAAACGCGTATCCGTTCCTTGCATATATGGTGACGCGGCGGAAAGGGCGATAAAGTGCGGCACAAACTGTGACAGGCCGTGCAGCAAATAAATGGCGTCATCGCCACTGGCGCAACCAACATGGACATGCTGACCAAAAACGGTCGCCTGTTGAATGAGATAACCAAAGTTTTCCAGCGTTCGTTGATAGCGTTCGTTATCGCATACCTCCTGACGCTGCCATTTCTGAAACGGGTGCGTGCCACCGCCGCAAATTTCCAGATGATGATCTGCGGCTGCCTGCAATACGACTTTCTGCATCGCTGAAAATTGCCCTGCAGCCTGGTTGATATCACGGCAAACATCCGTCGCCAGCTCCAGCATACTTTCGGTGATATCGTGCTTTACCTCTCCGGCCGTGATCTTATTTTTAACCGCGTCAATCAGCATTGAAGAGTCCTGGCTTAAGTCATAGCCCGGCGGATTAACCACCTGCATTTCCAGTTCAATACCGAGGGTAAAAGGTTCAGAAACATGAAAATCGGGTAATGGCATAGGTTTCTCTTATGTTGGCGTTTTCTATTCAGTATAGAAGTGGGCGCGACTGGGCGAGATGCGGAAGTTCTGGAATGTTTCTTTTTTTTGGTGATGGTGACTGAAGCAAATTGGCTACATTTTGCAATATGACAAGTTATGGCAGTGCGGACTGGTGGCGAAGAATTTTGACGATTGAGGCATGCAGAAAAAAACGGGTTCAGCTTCAGTTGATCAAATGAGGATTGAGAAGTCCGAAACAGGACTTACTGTATAAATAAACAGCCATTTTGCTAAGGAAGGGTAAGATAACGGCGGGTGCCTGAAGCTTTCCGGTTTCAGGTTTACTCTGAGGTCTGGAAAGATGAAGCCCCAGGACGATATTTCTATCAACCCTGGGGCTGCCACTCCAAACCCAAACAATTTGGATGGTAGTCCCTTCTTCGCATGGAGGCAATATAAACATGCTGACGAAATATGCCCTTGCGGCAGTCATAGTGCTGTGTTTGACGGTGCTGGGATTTACGCTTCTGGTCGGAGACTCGCTGTGTGAGTTTACGGTGAAGGAACGTAATATTGAGTTTAAGGCTGTTCTCGCTTACGAACCGAAGAAGTAGCCGTTGTGCGGGGAGTAATCCCCGCATATCCGGTTGTCAGGTCAGGGTGGTAAGGCACCTGCTTTACACTTTCGCCCGCGGTCAGCAATGGCTGCGGGCGATGTCGTTTTACGAGCAATAACGAGTGTTGCCAACAGAAGTCCGAAACAGGACTAGCTGTATAAATAAACAGTTATTTTGCTAAGGAAGGGTAAGATAACAGCGGGTGCCTGAAGCTTTCCGGTTTCAGGTTTACTCTGAGGTCTGGAAAGATGAAGCCCCAGGAGATATTTCTATCAATCCTGGGGCTGCCACTCCGAACCTCAACAACTCGGATGGTAGTCCCTTCTTCGCATGGAGGCAATATAAACATGCTGACGAAATATGCCCTTGTGGCAGTCATAGTGCTGTGTTTAACGGTGCTGGGATTTACGCTTCTGGTCCGCGACTCGCTGTGTGAGTTTACGGTGAAGGAACGTAATATTGAGTTTAAGGCTGTTCTCGCTTACGAACCGAAGAAGTAGCCGTTGTGCGGGGAGTAATCCCCGCATATCCGGTTGTCAGGTCAGGATGGTAAGGCACCTGCTTTACACTTTCGCCCGTGGTCAGTGATGGCTGCGGGCGAATCGTACCAGATGTTGTCAATTAATCGTGTTGGCACAGCGTTATGACTATTTTTTCTTTTATCTGCCAGTGCACAGCAAACTGCTCATCCTCTAGTCGAATGATGATCTGCTGTTTATTCCAGCTAATTATCTGATAATCCAGAAAACCTTGAGTGGCCTGTATCTTGCTTGCCTTAAATGCGCTCTCTTTGGCGGAAAATGCCAGTGTCAGCGCCAGAGAAAAGGTTAAACCGCATTCTGCGAGTCGCTCGTGTTCTGCTGGTGTAATAATGTTGTTTGTCAATTCTCTTGCGGTTTGTACAGAGAAAATCTCTTCGATATCAATGCCAATCGGTTGACGAGATACCACGGCTAATGCCGTAGCCCCACAGTGGCTAATACTGCCGTATACCTCCGCAGGCCACACAGGTTGGCGTAGCTCGCCGATTGCGGGCACACATTTATAGCCATATTCCCGCAGCGCATAAACTGCAGCGATCCGTCCGGCTAAATGCTCTGTTTTACGTTTACGTCCAGCGTGTTGCAGTTGCGCGTAGTGCGGCAGCCAGAGTAAATCCTGCTCGCGAAAACTCGCCGGATCAAACTCAACAAAATGCAGCGTATGTCCTGCAAAGGGGAGGGCGGTATGCGTAGTTTTCATGTCGACCATATTAGAGAATGATGACAAACACAAAACTGCCTGATGCGCTACGCTTATCAGGCCTACGTGGTCCTGCAATATATTGAATTGGCAAGATTTTTGTAGGCCGGATAAGGCGTTCACGCCGCATCCGGCATGAACGACGCGCACTTTGTCAACAATCTGACGTTAGCATCAGAAGTGAGTATTAATGCTCATATACCACGTACGTCCCGGCTCGTTATAGGTATATGCCCCGGCACCGGCGATATAGTTGGCTCCTGCCAGATCGCCTGTGGTCTGGGCATTACCCGCACGCCACAAACGTTTGTCGAACAGGTTGTCCACGCCGCCGGTCAGACTGACATTCTTCGTTACATCCCAGGTCGCGCTCAGGCCAACAATGCTGTACGGGCTGATTTCTTTGGTTTCCGGTCCAACCGCTGGCTGACCTTTATAGTTGTACTTCTTCGGCTGCTGCTTGCCGTACCAGGTGAAGGTTGTTTGCATCGACAAATCTTCCCGTGCCTGCCAGCTCAGCGTTGAGTTCAACGTATACTCCGGGATGATCGACAAACGGTCGCCCGTGGTTTTGTTTTCACTCTTCAGCATATAAGTGATGTTATTGGTCCACATCACCGTTTCGCTAACCGGTACGTTTAACGATCCTTCCAGACCTTCAACCACCGCTTTCGGTACGTTATCCCACTGATAGAGATCGGTGCCGACTGCGTTTTGCCCTACAGCCACATAGCCCGCTTCAATCTTATTGCGATAATCGTTACGGAACCAGGTGACGCCCGCCAGCCAGCCGTCGCGTTTGAACTCCAGACCAATCTCTTTGTTGATGCTGGTTTCTGCTTTCAGGTCATCATTACCTTGCAGATAGCAGCCGCCCGCGCTGGCATAGCAGCCCTGACCTTTACTGTAGAGAATGTAGTTCGGGTTAGTCTGGTACAGACTCGGCGCTTTATAAGCACGGGCAATGCCCATTTTCAGCGTGAAGTCATCGCCTAAACCTTGCGAGATGTTCAGCGCCGGACTCCAGTTATTGCCAACAATGCTGTGATGATCGAAACGCAGCCCCGGCGTTACGATGGTGCTGTCAGTCAGCTCCATATTGTTTTCGGCAAATAGCGAGAAAATTTCTGCTTTTGAATACGGGCTACGGTCGGTGGCACTCACGCCATCAATAGCACCGCCGGTATTCGTCCCAGTGAGCGCCTGGGTGTTGGAACTTAAATCCTTCATCCGCTGCTGATTCCACTCCGTACCCAGCGTCAGCGTCTGGTTAACGAGGAAATCAATCGGCAGGTTAACTTCGCTGTGCAGCATCACGTCATCGAGATCGATATCGACGAAATCCTGTGTCGCTTTTTCGTTAAATTTCCCTTCGGTACCGCCCGCCAGACCTTCCGGAATACGCGAGTTACGGGTGTGTTCGTACTGCACCCAGTTGCTGGTGGTCACGCCGTTATCCCAGCCGCCGTTCCATGTCAGCGAGTAGTTCTGGCGATACAGACGGTTGGTTTCATCGCCATATTTCGAGCGGGTATAGGAGTCAGAGTTGGTGTTCTGGGTGTCGCCCGCATACAGGTTACCCTGGCGGCTGTAGCCCGCTTCCAGTTCGAGTGATTGCAGAGGCGCGAAGTCCCAGCGCACCACGCCATTAATATCTTTGTTAATTACCCCTTCGCGCCCGGCTGGTAACGTCGTGGCATACGTTCCGGCACGCGCGGACTGATGGCCCTGGTTGATATCCCACGCGTCAGCCTGAGTTTTGTCGAGGTTGCCATACAAGCGGAAGCTGAATTCGTCGCCCAGCGGACCGGTGAGGCTAAAGTTAGTGCGTTTGGTGGCACCTTCCTCTTTATGTTCTGGCGCATTGAAATAAGCGTCCCAGGAGCCGTGCCACTCACCGCTGCCTTTTTTGGTAATGATGTTAACCACGCCGCCCGCCGCGCCGTTGCCATAACGCGCAGCTGCCGGACCACGCAGAACTTCAATACGTTCAATCATTTCAGGTGGCACCCAGGAGGTATCACCACGGGTATCGCGCTCGCCACGCCAGCCCTGACGCACCGAGTTACGGCTGCTTACCGGCTTGCCGTCAATCAAAATCAGCGTGTTTTCCGGACCCATGCCGCGAATATCAATCTGTCGGTTATTCCCACGCTGACCACTGGTGGAGTTACCGGTCAGGTTAACGCCTGGCATGGTACGGATGATCTCCGACACATCGCGGGCAACCGGGTTTTTGCGGATTTCATCTGCGGTGATGGTCGAAACGCCAGGTGCCTGCAAGTTCTGCTCGGCGGCGGTAACGACAATGGTATCGTCATGTGAAACAGGAGTATCGGTCGGCTCTTGTGCCTGCGCTACCCCATAAATCCCCAGATTGACCAACAAGGCCAGGGAATGAATCTTCTTGTTCATTGTTTTATTCCTGCATTTTTGCCACGAATTGCAACTGTCGGGCATGGTCGTCATCAACACGACGCATCCCGCTACCGCGAAAACCTTTGATCCTGAAAGACACGCAGTGCAGTTGGTTAATTAATGTCCGCGCTTCCCACGGCGCGCCATTACGCTATTGCAAATGCAAATAGTTATCAATAATATTATCAATATATTTCTGCAATCAATGAAAAATTGCACAGTAAACATGGGGTTATGGTGTGACGGCGTTAAAAGTAGGAAGTGAGAGCTGGTGGCAGTCGAAACATGGCCCGGAATGGCAGCGTCTGAATGACGAAATGTTTGAGGTCACTTTCTGGTGGCGTGATCCCCAAGGTTCTGAAGAATACTCGACGATAAAGCGCGTATGGGTCTACATCACTGGTGTGACCGATCACCATCAGAACAGCCAGCCCCAGTCGATGCAGCGAATTGCAGGAACCGATGTTTGGCAGTGGACGACACAACTCAATGCCAACTGGCGCGGCAGCTACTGCTTTATTCCTACTGAACGCGATGACATTTTTTCTGCACCATCCCCCGATCGCCTCGAATTACGCGAAGGCTGGCGAAAACTATTACCCCAGGCGATAGCCGATCCGCTGAATCCACAAAGCTGGAAAGGCGGGCGAGGGCACGCTGTTTCTGCACTCGAAATGCCGCAAGCGCCCCTACAACCGGGTTGGAATTGTCCGCAAGCGCCAGAAACGCCTGCCAAAGAAATTATCTGGAAAAGTGAACGGTTGAAAAATTCACGCCGTGTATGGATTTTTACCACCGGCGATGCAACAGCAGAAGAACGCCCGCTGGCAGTTTTGCTCGATGGCGAATTTTGGGCGCAAAGTATGCCCGTCTGGCCTGCGCTAACTTCGCTGACCCATCGTCGGCAACTTCCTCCCGCCGTGTATGTGTTGATCGACGCTATCGACACCACGCACCGCGCCCACGAACTGCCGTGTAATGCGGATTTCTGGCTGGCAGTACAGCAAGAGTTATTACCCCTGGTGAAAGCTATTGCCCCTTTTAACGATCGCGCCGATCGCACCGTGGTCGCCGGGCAGAGTTTTGGTGGGCTTTCCGCGCTGTATGCCGGACTGCACTGGCCTGAACGCTTTGGCTGTGTATTAAGCCAGTCAGGATCGTACTGGTGGCCGCATCGGGGCGGGCAGCAAGAAGGTGTTTTACTTGAGCAACTTAAAGCTGGTGAAGTTAGCGCCGAAGGTCTGCGCATTGTGCTGGAAGCGGGTATTCGCGAGCCGATGATTATGCGGGCCAATCAGGCGCTGTATGCGCAATTACACCCCATAAAAGAATCCATTTTCTGGCGTCAGGTTGACGGCGGACATGATGCGCTTTGTTGGCGCGGTGGCTTGATGCAGGGGCTAATCGACCTCTGGCAACCACTTTTCCATGACAGGAGTTGAATATGGCATTCAGTAATCCCTTCGATGATCCGCAGGGAGCGTTTTACATTTTGCGCAATGCGCAGGGGCAATTCAGTCTGTGGCCGCAACAATGCGCCTTACCGGCAGGCTGGGACGTTGTGTGTCAGCCGCAGTCACAGGCGTCCTGCCAGCAGTGGCTGGAAGCCCACTGGCGTACTCTGACACCGTCGAATTTCACCCAGTTGCAGGAGGCGCAATGAGCCAGCATTTACCTTTGGTCGCCGCACAGCCCGGCATCTGGATGGCAGAAAAACTGTCGGATTTACCCTCCGCCTGGAGCGTGGCGCATTACGTTGAGTTAACCGGAGAGGTTGATGCGCCATTACTGGCCCGCGCGGTGGTTGCCGGATTAGCGCAAGCAGATACGCTGCGGATGCGTTTTACGGAAGATAACGGCGAAGTCTGGCAGTGGGTCGATGATGCGCTGACGTTCGAACTGCCAGAAATTATCGACCTGCGAACCAACATTGATCCGCACGGTACTGCGCGGGCATTAATGCAGGCAGATTTGCAACAAGATCTGCGCGTCGATAGCGGTAAACCACTGGTCTTTCATCAGTTGATACAGGTGGCGGATAACCGCTGGTACTGGTATCAGCGTTATCACCATTTGCTGGTCGATGGCTTCAGTTTCCCAGCCATTACCCGCCAGATCGCCAATATTTACTGCGCATGGCTGCGTGGCGAACCAACGCCTGCTTCGCCGTTTACGCCTTTCGCTGATGTAGTGGAAGAGTACCAGCAATACCGCGAAAGCGAAGCCTGGCAGCGTGATGCGGCATTCTGGGCGGAACAGCGTCGTCAATTGCCGCCGCCCGCGTCACTTTCTCCGGCACCTTTACCGGGGCGCAGCGCCTCGGCAGATATTCTACGCCTGAAACTGGAATTTACCGACGGGGAATTCCGCCAGCTGGCTACGCAACTTTCAGGTGTGCAGCGTACCGATTTAGCACTTGCGTTGGCAGCCTTGTGGCTGGGGCGATTGTGCAACCGCATGGACTACGCTGCCGGGTTTATCTTTATGCGTCGACTGGGCTCGGCGGCGCTGACGGCTACCGGACCCGTGCTCAACGTTTTGCCGTTGGGTATTCACATTGCGGCGCAAGAAACGCTGCCGCAACTGGCAACCCGACTGGCAGCACAACTGAAAAAAATGCGTCGTCATCAACGTTACGATGCCGAACAAATTGTCCGTGACAGCGGGCGAGCGGCAGGTGATGAACCGCTGTTTGGTCCGGTACTCAATATCAAGGTATTTGATTACCAACTGGATATTCCTGGTGTTCAGGCGCAAACCCATACCCTGGCAACCGGTCCGGTTAATGACCTTGAACTGGCCCTGTTCCCGGATGAACACGGTGATTTGAGTATTGAGATCCTCGCCAATAAACAGCGTTACGATGAGCCAACGTTAATTCAACATGCTGAACGCCTGAAAATGCTGATTGCCCAGTTCGCCGCGGATCCGGCGCTGTTGTGCGGCGATGTCGATATTATGCTGCCAGGTGAATATGTGCAGCTGGCGCAGATCAACGCCACTCAGGTTGAGATTCCAGAAACCACGCTGAGCGCGCTGGTGGCAGAACAAGCGGCAAAAACACCGGATGCTCCGGCGCTGGCAGATGCGCGTTACCTGTTCAGCTATCGGGAAATGCGCGAGCAGGTGGTGGCGCTGGCGAATCTGCTGCGTGAGCGCGGCGTTAAACCAGGCGACAGCGTGGCGGTGGCGCTACCGCGCTCGGTCTTTTTGACTCTGGCACTACATGCGATTGTTGAAACAGGTGCGGCCTGGTTACCGCTGGATACCGGCTATCCGGACGATCGCCTGAAAATGATGCTGGAAGATGCGCGTCCGTCGCTGTTAATCACCACCGACGATCAACTGCCGCGCTTTGCCGATGTTCCAGATTTAACCAGCCTTTGCTATAACGCCCCGCTTACACCGCAGGGCAGTGCGCCGCTGCAACTTTCACAACCGCACCACACGGCTTATATCATCTTTACCTCTGGCTCCACCGGCAGGCCGAAAGGGGTAATGGTCGGGCAGACGGCTATCGTTAACCGCCTGCTTTGGATGCAAAACCACTACCCGCTTACAGGCGAAGATATCGTTGCCCAAAAAACGCCGTGCAGTTTTGATGTCTCGGTGTGGGAGTTTTTCTGGCCGTTTATTGCCGGGGCTAAACTGGTGATGGCTGAACCGGAAGCGCACCGCGACCCGCTCGCTATGCAGCAATTCTTTGCCGAATATGGCGTAACGACCACGCACTTTGTGCCGTCGATGCTGGCGGCATTTGTTGCATCGCTGACTCCGCAAACCGCTCGTCAGAATTGCGCGACGTTGAAACAGGTTTTCTGTAGTGGTGAGGCCTTACCCGCTGATTTATGCCGCGAATGGCAACAGTTAACCAGCGTGCCGTTGCATAATCTATATGGCCCGACGGAAGCGGCGGTAGATGTCAGCTGGTATCCGGCTTTTGGCGAGGAACTGGCACAGGTGCGCGGTAGCAGTGTGCCGATTGGTTATCCGGTGTGGAATACGGGCCTGCGTATTCTTGATGCGATGATGCATCCGGTGCCGCCAGGTGTGGCGGGTGATCTCTATCTCACCGGTATTCAACTGGCGCAGGGGTATCTGGGACGACCCGATCTGACCGCCAGTCGCTTTATTGCCGATCCTTTTGCCCCAGGTGAACGGATGTACCGTACCGGAGACGTTGCCCGCTGGCTGGATAACGGCGCAGTGGAGTACCTCGGGCGCAGTGACGATCAGCTAAAAATTCGCGGGCAGCGTATCGAACTAGGCGAAATTGATCGCGTGATGCAGGCGCTGCCGGATGTCGAACAGGCCGTTACCCACGCCTGTGTGATTAACCAGGCGGCAGCCACTGGTGGTGATGCGCGTCAGTTGGTGGGCTATCTGGTGTCGCAATCGGGCCTGCCGTTGGATACCACTGCATTGCAGGCGCAGTTGCGCGAAACATTGCCACCGCATATGGTGCCCGTGGTTCTGCTGCAACTTCCGCAGTTGCCGCTTAGCGCCAACGGCAAGCTGGATCGCAAAGCCTTACCGTTGCCTGAACTGAAAGCACAAGCGCCGGGGCGTGCGCCGAAAGCGGGCAGTGAAACGATTATCGCTGCGGCATTCGCGTCGTTGCTGGGTTGTGACGTGCAGGATGCCGATGCTGACTTCTTCGCGCTTGGTGGTCATTCGCTACTGGCAATGAAATTGGCAGCGCAGTTAAGTCGGCAGTTTGCCCGTCAGGTGACGCCGGGGCAGGTGATGGTCGCATCAACCGTCGCCAAACTGGCAACGATTATTGATGGTGACGAGGACAGCTCCCGGCGCATGGGATTCGAAACCATTCTGCCGTTGCGTGAAGGTAATGGCCCGACGCTGTTTTGTTTCCATCCTGCGTCCGGTTTTGCCTGGCAGTTCAGCGTGCTCTCGCGTTATCTCGATCCACAATGGTCTATTATCGGCATTCAGTCGCCGCGCCCCAATGGCCCCATGCAGACCGCGGCAAATCTGGATGAAGTCTGCGAAGCGCATCTGGCAACGTTACTTGAACAACAACCGCACGGCCCTTATTACCTGCTGGGGTATTCGCTGGGCGGTACGCTGGCGCAGGGTATTGCGGCGCGGCTGCGTGCCCGTGGTGAACAGGTGGCATTTCTTGGCTTGCTGGATACCTGGCCGCCAGAAACGCAAAACTGGCAGGAAAAAGAGGCTAATGGCCTGGACCCGGAAGTGCTGGCGGAGATTAACCGCGAGCGCGAGGCCTTCCTGGCGGCACAGCAGGGAAGTACTTCAACGGAGTTGTTTACCACCATTGAAGGCAACTACGCTGATGCTGTGCGCCTGCTGACGACTGCTCATAGTGTACCGTTTGACGGTAAAGCGACGCTATTTGTTGCCGAACGCACGCTTCAGGAAGGTATGAGTCCTGAACAGGCCTGGGCACCGTGGATTGCTGAGCTGGATATCTATCGTCAGGATTGTGCGCATGTGGATATTATCTCTCCGGTGGCGTTTGAAAAAATTGGGCCGATTATTCGTGCGACGCTAAACAGATAAATTAACATTATCTATAAACCCATAATTACAGGAAATAATTATGGGTTTTTTATTTGTTTGATTTATAGGTTTGATGAATATTTCTCTTAAATAGAGTGAATGTTGCATTCAGTGGAAGGAATTTACAAACTTCAGCTTCGGATAATTATCACCAACTGGTAAAGTGAGCGCCGTGGAGATTTCCCCTATTGGACTCATTTTCAGGTTATACCCCATGTCATCACTGAATATTAAACAGGGAAGTGACGCTCATTTTCCTGAGTATCCTCTGGCGTCGCCCAGTAATAATGAAATTGATTTACTTAATCTAATCGCAGTTTTATGGCGGGCCAAAAAAACGGTCATGGCGGTCATTTTTGCGTTTGCCTGCGCAGGCTTGCTGATCTCTTTCATCCTGCCGCAAAAATGGACCAGCGCGGCGGTTGTCACGCCTCCAGAACCTGTTCAGTGGCAGGCGCTTGAGAAAACATTCACTAAGCTTCGAGTGCTGGATCTGGATATCAAAATTGATCGTACAGAAGCATTTAACCTGTTTATCAAGAAGTTTCAGTCGGTTAGCTTGCTGGAAGAGTACCTGCGCTCAACACCTTATGTGATGGACCAATTAAAAGAGGCGAAAATCGACGAACTGGATTTGCATCGCGCAATTGTCGCATTGAGCGAAAAAATGAAAGCGGTTGATGACAATGCCAGTAAGAAAAAAGATGAACCGTCACTTTATACCTCCTGGACGCTAAGTTTTACCGCGCCAACCAATGAAGAGGCGCAAACCGTTTTGAGCGGGTATATCGATTATATCTCTGCTCTGGTGGTGAAAGAGTCGATAGAAAATGAGCGCAATAGACTGGAGCTTAAAACCCAGTTTGAAAAAGAAAAACTGGCTCAGGACCGCATTAAAATGAAAAATCAACTTGATGCAAACATTCAGCGCCTCAATTATTCACTCGACATTGCCAACGCGGCAGGAATTAAAAAGCCCGTTTACAGTAATGGTCAGGCCGTTAAAGATGACCCCGATTTCTCTATTTCTCTCGGCGCAGACGGTATTGAACGCAAACTGGAAATTGAAAAAGCGGTTACTGATGTTGCGGAACTGAACGGTGAATTACGTAATCGTCAGTATCTTGTCGAGCAATTAACAAAAGCAAATATCAACGATGTGAATTTTACGCCGTTTAAATATCAGTTAAGCCCGTCATTGCCAGTGAAAAAAGACGGTCCGGGTAAGGCGATTATTGTGATCCTTTCTGCGATGGTCGGCGGGATGGTGGCTTGTGGTGGCGTGCTGTTGCGCTATGCGATGGCATCCAGAAAACAGGATGCCGTGATGGAAGAGCACTTAGTTTAAATCTTGGCAGTTGAAGGTGCCGTTCGTCCGAGCGGCACCACGAGCGGCGTTCCGGCAACCGGGTCGTCAATAATCATGCAGCGCAGACCATAAATGCGCTCGATCAATTCAGCAGTGACAATCTCTTTCGGCGCTCCCTGAGCAACAATTTTCCCTTCCCGCAATGCAATCAAATGGCTGGCGTAACGACAGGCCTGATTAAGATCGTGCAGCACCGCCGCCAGGGTATAGCCTTTCTCGCGGTTCAGTTCGCTTAACAGTTCCAGCAAATCAATCTGATGACTGATATCCAGCCAGGTCGTTGGTTCATCGAGCAGCATAATTGCCGTTTCCTGGGCCAGCACCATTGCTATCCACGCTCGCTGGCGTTGTCCGCCAGAAAGGGTATCCACGCTTTGATCTGCCAGATGAGTGATTCCCGTGGCCTGCATCGCTTTCGTTACCGCTTCTTCATCCTCTTTGCGCCAGCGGGTAAACAGCGGTTGATGCGGGTAACGTCCACGCGCCACCAGCTCCTGCACGGTGATATCGCCCGGCGTGGTAGCATTTTGCGCCAACAGGCCAATCCGGCGTGCAACCTCTTTACTGGCGTAATGTTGAATGTGCTCACCATCCAGCCAGACATGCCCGTGAGCAGGCGTCATCAGGCGGCTTAAAGTACGCAGTAACGTGGATTTACCGCAGCCATTTGGCCCGATAATTGCCGTGAAGTGACCATCAGGAATTTCTACAGTCAGATTTTCCGCAACGGTATATTTGCCATATCCGAGGGTTAACTGTTCGCCACGCAAACGGGCTACTGATTCGGTCATTTTTTGCGAGACTCCTGAATTAACAAGACGATAAGGTAAATACCACCGAGGCTGACGGTAACGACGCCAACCGGAAGTTGATACGGCATAAACAGTTGTTGGGCGCAGAGATCGGCCGCCAGCAGTAACAACGCCCCGCACAGCGCCGCCTGGGTCAGCCCCCAGCGAGCGGTGCCGCTAATGCGCCGGGCAATGTGTGGCGCGACTAAAGCAATAAAGGAAATCGGCCCCGCCAGGGCAGTGGCAGCTGCGGTAAGCACTACGGCGACCAGCATCATTAATAGCCGCGAACGTTCGACGCTGACGCCCAGCGCACACGCGGTATCATCGCCCATTTCCAGCAAGCGCATCCGGCGTACCAGTAAGGCGGCGGCAATTAGCATCAATATAATGATGGGTGCGGAAGGCGAGGTTTTTGCCCACGTCAGGCCGTTGAGCGATCCGGCATTCCACAAACCCGCTGTTAGTGCCGTTTCTAAAGACGCTTTCAGCAACAGCCAGGTATTAAAGGCCACCAGCATGGCGCGAACACCGATACCGATAATAATCAACCGAAAGGTGTCGATGCCGTTACGCCATGCGAGCAGCCAGACCAGCAGCGAGGTGACAATGCCGCCCGCCATTGCTGCTAGGGCGATAGCCGTCAGGTCCTGACCAAACAGCACCATCGCCACCAGCACGCCGCTCCACGCCCCGGTGTTAAAGCCCATTACGTCAGGACTGCCGAGTGGGTTACGCATCAGCGACTGAAAAATCGCGCCACTGACGCCCAGAGCCGCGCCAATTAACAGCGCCATCAGCACGCGTGGTAAACGCCATTCGGTGACCACCATCGTCATACTGCGCGGCGCATCGCCCATCAACGCGGCGAATATCTGCGAGGTTTCCAGCGTGACGGTACCGCTGCGTAATCCCCAGATACCTGCAACCACACAGGCGGTAATTAGCAGCAAACAGGTGATGATTAATCGGCGAGAGACGTAAATCATGCGCCACCTCGCGTTTTACGTCGCACGAGGAAGATCAGCACCGGTGCGCCAATAAAGGCACTGACCACAGAAACGCGCAACTCGCCGGGCACAATCACCCGCCCGATGATATCGGCAAACAGCAGCAGGGCAGGGGTGGCAAGTAGCGTGACGGGCAGCGACCAGCGATGATCGGCACCTACCAGCCAGCGCGCCATGTGCGGCATCATCAGGCCAATAAAGGCAATCGGGCCAACTACCGCCGTTGCACTACCGCAAAGCACGGTAATCGCCAGCAGACCAATCAACTGTGTGCGCGCCACGCGACTGCCCAGCGCCGTCGCGGTGTCACTGCCAAGGCTTAAACTGTTCAGTGCGCGGCTCAGTAATAGCGCGGTTACTCCGGCGATCAGCACCGGGATCAGCACTACTTTTAAGGTGTGTAAATTACGAATATCCAGCGAACCGGCTTGCCAGAAACGCAGTTGATCGTAGACGTCAGGATTAAGCAGGGCGATGCCGCTGGTCAGCCCTTCCAGCACCGCCGCCAGCGCCACGCCCGCCAGGGTTAAACGCACCGGACTTAACTGCCCTCCGCCCTGACTGCCGGTAAAGGCAACAATCAATGAGGCCACCAGCGCCCCGGCGAAGGCCATCGCCAGTTGTTCCTGCGCGGATGAGTAACCAAACAGCGCCGCACCCAGCACAATGGCAAAGCTGGCTCCGGCGTTCACACCAAGCAAGCCGGGGTCGGCAAGTGGGTTTCGGGTGAGGGTTTGCATCAGCGCCCCGGCAAGCCCAAGCGCACCGCCTGCCAGTAAACCGGCAAGGGTGCGCGGCAGTCGCGCGTCGAGCACGATGGTGCAGTCGGCGCTCTGGCAGGTGCCGGAGAGCGCCTCCAGCACTACGGAAGCGGGGAGTGATTTTGCCCCAATGAGCAGGCTTAATGCCGTCGCGATAATCAGTAAGAACAGCAATCCGGGCACGACAATGGCGCGTGTCACGGCAACAGAACCAGACATACGAACTTCCATGATAATGAAATTAATTATCGTTATCGATCTTATTTGGATATGTTAGCATGTGCAGCCTAAGAATAGGTATTTAAAATATTTGATGGCAAGGTATTGTAATGAATAAACAATCCTGGCTGCTTAACCTCAGCCTGTTGAAAACGCACCCGGCGTTTCGCGCAGTATTCCTCGCTCGTTTTATCTCAATTGTGTCTCTGGGTTTGCTCGGCGTCGCGGTGCCGGTGCAGATCCAGATGATGACGCATTCTACCTGGCAGGTGGGGCTTTCGGTGACGCTGACCGGCGGCGCGATGTTTGTTGGCCTGATGGTCGGCGGTGTGCTGGCGGATCGCTATGAACGCAAAAAAGTGATTTTGCTGGCGCGCGGCACCTGTGGCATTGGCTTCATTGGACTGTGCCTGAACGCGTTGCTGCCGGAGCCATCTTTGCTGGCAATCTATTTACTCGGTTTATGGGATGGTTTTTTCGCATCGCTTGGCGTTACGGCGCTACTGGCGGCGACACCTGCACTGGTAGGGCGTGAAAACTTAATGCAGGCCGGGGCGATCACCATGTTGACTGTGCGTCTGGGGTCGGTGATTTCGCCTATGATTGGCGGTTTATTGCTGGCGACCGGCGGCGTAGCCTGGAACTACGGGCTGGCGGCGGCGGGCACGTTTATTACCTTGCTGCCGTTATTAAGCCTTCCGGCGTTGCCACCGCCACCGCAGCCGCGTGAGCATCCGTTGAAATCATTACTGGCAGGATTTCGTTTTCTGCTCGCCAGCCCGCTGGTAGGAGGGATTGCGCTGTTGGGTGGTTTATTGACGATGGCGAGCGCGGTGCGGGTACTGTATCCGGCGCTGGCTGACAACTGGCAGATGTCGGCGGCACAGATTGGTTTTCTCTATGCGGCGATCCCGCTCGGCGCGGCTATTGGCGCGTTAACCAGCGGGAAGCTGGCACATAGCGCGCGACCAGGGTTATTGATGCTGCTCTCCACGCTGGGATCGTTCCTCGCCATTGGTCTGTTTGGCCTGATGCCGATGTGGATTTTAGGCGTGGTTTGTCTGGCGCTGTTCGGCTGGCTGAGCGCGGTTAGTTCGTTGCTGCAATATACAATGCTGCAAACGCAAACCCCGGAAGCGATGTTAGGGCGGATTAACGGTTTGTGGACGGCGCAAAACGTGACGGGCGATGCCATAGGTGCGGCGCTGTTAGGCGGTCTGGGAGCGATGATGACACCGGTTGCTTCCGCAAGCGCGAGCGGTTTTGGTTTGTTGATTATCGGCGTGTTGTTGTTGCTGGTGCTGGTGGAGTTGCGGCGTTTTCGCCAGACGCCGCCGCAGGTGACAGCGTCTGACGGTTAATGCTTAAAACAGCGCCTTAAGTCGTTCCAGCACTTGCATGGCGCTGTAGTAATCCAGACGGAACGTCTCGGTTCCCAGCGCATAAACTTGCTTGTTTTGTACTGCAGGCAGGTGCGCGAGCAGTGGATTAGCATAAATCGCATCGGCATCTTTCTGATCACCGGCGAACAGGAATAGTGACTCGCCATTTAACCCTGCAGCCAGATTTTCCCCACCAAGCTGAATGATGTCATGGCGTTTGCCCTGGCTTTGGCTGGCGTTTAAGTCTGCGGGCAACTTCGCCAGCGTAAAGCCGAGTTGTTCCAGCATCTGCCCTTGTGCTGATTCAGGCGTCCAGAGATTGGCACTGTGTGCAGCGGCGGTATAGACAATGGCCGTGACCGGCTGCGGAGGTAATTTGATTTGCTCTTTCGCCGCTGCCAGTTGCTTATCAAACTGTGCAATCCGCTCTGCCGCTTGTTTCTCATGCCCGGTAATTTCGCCAAGTCGCGTTAACAGCGACTGCCAGCTTTTGTCGTCGTAATTGATGATTAATGTCGGGGCGATGGTGGAAAGCTGATCGTACAGCGCCAGCGCTGAATCACCGCCGGTTGCGCTAATTAAAATCAGATCCGGCATTTGCGCGGCAACGGCTTCGGCGCTCGGTTCGCCGATATAGAGCCGTTGCAGTTTGCGTTCTTTCGCCACCTTGCTCCACTGGCGTAAAAAGCCCTGGTCATCCGCGACGCGGTTATTCGGTGTGGTCGCGCCGCTGGCAATCACCGGAGCATCAATCGCCAGCAGTGAGCCGGTCAGGGTGACGCTGGTGGAAACAATACGCTGCGGCTGGCTTTCCAGGGAATGAGTGCCACGGCTGTCAGTAATCTGACGCGGCCAGTCGGCGGCCTGAACTGCGACTATTCCTGAAAGCAAAAGTCCTGTTAATAGAAGGGCGTTGCGGTAGAGCGAGGCGAGTCTCACAAATCAGCTTCCTGTTATTAATGAAGTTAATGCTTCTCATTTTCATTGTAACCACAACCAGATGCAACCCCGAGTTGCAGATTGCGTTACCTCAAGAGTTGACATAGTGCGCGTTTGCTTTTAGGTTAGCGACCGAAAATATAAATGATAATCATTATTAAAGCCTTTATCATTTTGTGGAGGATGATATGGATACGTCACTGGCTGAGGAAGTACAGCAGACCATGGCAACACTTGCGCCCAATCGCTTTTTCTTTATGTCGCCGTACCGCAGTTTTACGACGTCAGGATGTTTCGCCCGCTTCGATGAACCCGCTGTGAACGGGGATTCACCCGACAGTCCCTTCCAGCAAAAACTCGCCGCGTTGTTTGCCGATGCCAAAGCGCAGGGCATCAAAAATCCGGTGATGGTCGGGGCGATTCCCTTCGATCCACGTCAGCCTTCGTCGCTATATATACCTGAATCCTGGCAGTCGTTCTCCCGTCAGGAAAAACAAGCTTCCGCACGCCGTTTCACTCGCAGCCAGTCGCTGAACGTGGTGGAACGTCAGGCAATTCCGGAACAAACCACGTTTGAACAGATGGTTGCCCGCGCTGCCGCACTTACCGCCACGCCGCAGGTCGACAAAGTGGTGTTGTCACGGTTGATTGATATCACCACTGACGCCGCCATTGATAGTGGCGTATTGCTGGAACGGTTGATTGCGCAAAACCCGGTTAGTTACAACTTCCATGTCCCGCTGGCTGATGGTGGCGTTCTGCTGGGGGCCAGCCCGGAACTGCTGCTACGTAAAGACGGCGAGCGTTTTAGCTCCATTCCGTTAGCCGGTTCCGCGCGTCGTCAGCCGGATGAAGTGCTCGATCGCGAAGCGGGTAATCGTCTGTTGGCGTCAGAAAAAGATCGCCATGAACATGAACTGGTGACTCAGGCGATGAAAGAGGTACTGCGCGAACGCAGTAGTGAGTTACACGTTCCTTCCTCTCCACAATTGATCACCACGCCGACGCTGTGGCATCTCGCAACTCCCTTTGAAGGTAAAGCGAATTCGCAAGAAAACGCACTGACTCTGGCCTGTCTGCTGCATCCGACCCCCGCGCTGAGCGGTTTCCCGCATCAGGCCGCGACCCAGGTTATTGCTGAACTGGAGCCGTTCGACCGCGAACTGTTTGGCGGCATTGTGGGTTGGTGTGACAGCGAAGGTAACGGCGAGTGGGTGGTGACCATCCGCTGCGCGAAGCTGCGGGAAAATCAGGTGCGTCTGTTTGCCGGAGCGGGGATTGTGCCTGCGTCGTCACCGTTGGGTGAGTGGCGCGAAACGGGCGTCAAACTTTCTACCATGTTGAACGTTTTTGGATTGCATTAAGGAGTGAGGATGAGCATTCCATTCACCCGCTGGCCGGAAGAGTTTGCCCGTCGCTATCGGGAAAAAGGCTACTGGCAGGATTTGCCGCTGACCGACATTCTGACCCGTCATGCCGCAAGCGACAGCATCGCGGTCATCGACGGCGAGCGGCAGTTGAGTTACCGGGAGCTGAATCAGGCGGCGGATAACCTCGCCTGTAGTTTGCGCCGTCAGGGCATTAAACCTGGTGAAACCGCGCTGGTACAACTGGGTAACGTCGCTGAATTGTATATTACCTTTTTCGCGCTGCTGAAGCTGGGCGTTGCGCCGGTGCTGGCGCTGTTCAGCCATCAGCGTAGTGAACTGAACGCCTATGCCAGCCAGATTGAACCGGCGTTACTGATTGCCGATCGCCAGCATGGGCTGTTTAGCGGGGATGATTTCCTCAATACATTTGTTGCAGAGCATTCCTCCATTCGCGTGGTGCAACTGCACAACGACAGCGGTGAGCATAATTTGCAGGATGCGATTAACCATCCGGCTGAGGATTTTACTGCCACGCCGTCACCTGCTGATGAAGTGGCCTATTTCCAGCTTTCCGGCGGCACCACCGGCACACCGAAACTGATCCCGCGCACTCATAACGACTACTACTACAGCGTGCGTCGTAGCGTCGAGATTTGTCAGTTCACACAACAGACACGCTACCTGTGCGCGATCCCGGCGGCTCATAACTACGCCATGAGTTCGCCAGGATCGCTGGGGGTATTTCTCGCTGGCGGCACTGTCGTTCTGGCTGCCGACCCCAGCGCTACGCTTTGCTTCCCATTGATTGAAAAACATCAGGTCAACGTTACCGCGCTGGTGCCGCCAGCAGTCAGCCTGTGGTTGCAGGCACTGGCTGAAGGCGAAAGCCGGGCGCAGCTTGCCTCGCTGAAACTGTTACAGGTCGGCGGCGCACGTCTTTCTGCCACCCTTGCGGCGCGTATTCCCGCTGAGATTGGCTGTCAGTTGCAGCAGGTGTTTGGCATGGCGGAAGGGCTGGTGAACTACACCCGACTTGATGATAGCGCGGAGAAAATTATCCATACCCAGGGTTACCCAATGTGTCCGGACGATGAAGTGTGGGTTGCCGATGCCGAAGGAAATCCACTGCCGCAAGGGGAAGTTGGACGCCTGATGACGCGCGGGCCGTACACCTTCCGCGGTTATTACAAAAGTCCGCAGCACAATGCCAGCGCCTTTGATGCCAACGGTTTTTACTGTTCCGGCGATCTGATCTCTATTGATCCAGAGGGTTACATCACCGTGCAGGGGCGCGAGAAAGATCAGATTAACCGTGGCGGCGAGAAGATCGCTGCCGAAGAGATCGAAAACCTGCTGCTGCGCCATCCGGCGGTGATCTACGCCGCACTGGTGAGCATGGAAGATGAGCTGATGGGCGAAAAAAGCTGTGCTTATCTGGTGGTAAAAGAGCCGCTGCGCGCGGTGCAGGTGCGTCGTTTCCTGCGTGAACAGGGTATTGCCGAATTTAAATTACCGGATCGCGTGGAGTGTGTGGATTCACTTCCGCTGACGGCGGTCGGGAAAGTCGATAAAAAACAATTACGTCAGTGGCTGGCGTCACGCGCATCAGCCTGAAGGAGAGAACACGATGGCTATTCCAAAATTACAGGCTTACGCACTGCCGGAGTCTCACGATATCCCTAAGAATAAAGTCGACTGGGCCTTTGAACCGCAACGTGCCGCGTTGTTAATCCATGATATGCAGGACTATTTTGTCAGCTTCTGGGGTGAGAACTGCCCGATGATGGCGCAGGTGATCGCGAATATTGCGGCATTACGCGACTACTGCAAACAGCACAATATCCCGGTTTATTACACCGCCCAGCCGAAAGAGCAAAGCGATGAAGATAGGGCGCTGTTGAATGATATGTGGGGGCCGGGCCTGACCCGTTCGCCGGAACAGCAAAAGGTGGTGGATCGCCTGACGCCAGATGCCGACGACACGGTGCTGGTGAAGTGGCGCTACAGCGCGTTTCATCGTTCCCTGCTGGAGCAAATGCTGAAAGAGAGTGGACGTAACCAGCTGATTATTACCGGCGTATATGCCCACATTGGCTGTATGACCACCGCAACGGACGCATTTATGCGCGATATTAAACCGTTTATGGTGGCAGATGCGCTGGCCGATTTCAGCCGTGACGAGCATTTGATGTCGCTGAAATATGTGGCCGGACGGTCTGGCCGGGTGGTGATGACTGAAGAATTACTGCCAGCACCTGTCCCCGCCAGCAAAGCGGCGCTGCGTGAGGTGATCCTGCCGTTGCTGGACGAGTCCGATGAACCGTTCGATGACGACAACCTGATCGACTACGGTCTGGATTCGGTGCGCATGATGGCGCTGGCAGCGCGTTGGCGCAAAGTGCATGGCGATATCGACTTTGTCATGCTGGCGAAAAAACCGACCATCGACGCCTGGTGGAAGCTACTTTCCCGCGAGGTGAAATAATGGATTTCAGCGGTAAAAATGTCTGGGTAACTGGCGCGGGGAAAGGTATCGGCTACGCCACGGCGCTGGCGTTTGTTGAGGCGGGAGCGAAAGTCACTGGTTTTGATCAAGCGTTCGCGCAGGAGCAATATCCCTTTGCGACCGAAGTGATGGATGTTGCCGATGCTGCGCAGGTGGCGCAGGTATGTCAGCGACTGTTAGCTGAAACGGAGCGACTGGACGTGCTGGTCAATGCGGCGGGAATATTGCGCATGGGCGCGACCGATCAGCTCAGTAAGGAAGACTGGCAGCAGACTTTTGCGGTCAATGTCGGCGGTGCGTTTAACCTGTTCCAGCAGACCATGAACCAGTTTCGCCGTCAGCGGGGCGGGGCGATTGTTACTGTTGCGTCCGACGCCGCACACACGCCGCGCATTGGTATGAGTGCTTATGGCGCGTCGAAAGCGGCGCTGAAAAGCCTGGCGTTGAGCGTTGGGCTGGAACTGGCGGGTAGCGGCGTGCGCTGTAATGTGGTTTCGCCAGGCTCCACCGACACCGATATGCAACGCACGCTGTGGGTAAGCGATGACGCCGAAGAGCAGCGTATTCGCGGCTTTGGCGAGCAGTTTAAACTTGGCATTCCGCTGGGGAAAATCGCCCGTCCACAGGAGATCGCCAACACGATTTTGTTCCTCGCCTCTGACCTCGCCAGCCATATCACCCTACAGGATATTGTGGTAGATGGCGGCTCGACGCTGGGGGCATAAGCATGATCTGGAAACGCCATTTAACGCTCGACGAGCTGAACGCCACCAGCGATAACACAATGGTGGCGCATCTGGGAATTGTGTATACCCGTCTGGGCGATGATGTGCTGGAAGCCGAAATGCCGGTTGATACCCGTACTCATCAGCCGTTTGGCCTGTTGCATGGCGGCGCGTCGGCGGCGCTGGCGGAAACGTTGGGATCGATGGCCGGATTTATGATGACCCGCGACGGACAGTGTGTGGTGGGCACGGAACTTAACGCCACCCATCATCGCCCGGTGTCTGAAGGCAAGGTACGTGGCGTCTGCCAGCCGCTGCATCTTGGGCGGCAAAATCAGAGTTGGGAAATTGTTGTTTTCGATGAACAGGGGCGGCGTTGCTGCACTTGTCGGCTGGGTACGGCAGTTTTGGGATGAGCCCGACAGAATTAAATGAGATTGCAGGAAAACTCGGTTAACGGAGTGATCGAGTTAACATTGTTAAGTTAAATATTGGTTTCAACTCCGATTTACATGGTTGCTGTGTTGTTAAATTGTACAAAGATGTTATAGAAACAAAATGTAACATCTCTATGGACACGCACACGGATAACAACTATGAACAAATCAGGGAAATACCTCGTCTGGACAGTGCTCTCTGTAATGGGAGCATTTGCTCTGGGATACATTGCTTTAAATCGTGGGGAACAGATCAACGCGCTGTGGATTGTGGTGGCGTCGGTCTGTATCTATCTGATCGCTTACCGTTTTTATGGCCTGTATATCGCCAAAAATGTGCTGGCGGTTGACCCGACGCGTATGACGCCAGCTGTGCGCCATAACGACGGGCTGGACTATGTGCCGACGGACAAGAAAGTGCTGTTCGGTCACCATTTTGCGGCCATTGCCGGAGCAGGCCCGCTGGTGGGGCCGGTGCTGGCGGCGCAAATGGGTTACCTGCCGGGGATGATCTGGCTGCTTGCCGGGGTGGTTCTCGCCGGTGCGGTGCAGGATTTCATGGTGCTGTTTGTTTCTACGCGCCGCGACGGTCGCTCGCTGGGTGAGCTGGTCAAAGAAGAGATGGGGCCAACCGCCGGGGTGATTGCGCTGGTGGCCTGCTTTATGATCATGGTCATTATCCTTGCCGTGCTGGCGATGATCGTGGTGAAAGCCCTGACTCATAGCCCGTGGGGAACGTATACCGTTGCGTTCACCATTCCGCTGGCGCTGTTTATGGGGATCTACCTGCGTTATCTGCGTCCGGGGCGTATTGGCGAAGTGTCGGTGATTGGCCTGGTATTCCTGATTTTCGCCATTATCTCTGGCGGCTGGGTGGCAGAAAGCCCGACTTGGGCACCGTACTTTGACTTTACCGGCGTGCAGCTGACCTGGATGCTGGTGGGTTACGGCTTCGTGGCGGCGGTGCTGCCGGTGTGGTTGCTGCTGGCCCCGCGTGACTACCTCTCTACCTTCCTGAAAATCGGGACTATCGTCGGTCTGGCGGTAGGCATTCTGATCATGCGCCCGACGCTGACCATGCCTGCGCTGACCAAGTTTGTTGATGGCACTGGCCCGGTATGGACCGGTAACCTGTTCCCGTTCCTGTTTATCACCATCGCCTGTGGCGCGGTGTCTGGCTTCCATGCGCTGATCTCTTCCGGTACCACGCCGAAGATGCTGGCGAACGAAGGGCAGGCGTGTTTTATCGGCTACGGCGGGATGTTAATGGAATCCTTCGTGGCGATTATGGCGCTGGTTTCCGCCTGTATCATCGATCCAGGTGTGTACTTCGCTATGAACAGCCCGATGGCGGTGCTGGCTCCGGCAGGTACGGCGGATGTGGTCGCTTCTGCAGCGCAAGTGGTGAGTAGCTGGGGCTTTGCGATTACCCCGGATACGCTAAACCAGATTGCCAGCGAAGTGGGTGAACAGTCGATCATTTCCCGTGCGGGCGGTGCGCCGACCCTGGCGGTGGGGATGGCCTACATTCTGCACGGCGCGCTGGGCGGCATGATGGATGTGGCGTTCTGGTATCACTTCGCCATTCTGTTTGAAGCACTGTTTATTCTGACGGCGGTGGATGCGGGTACGCGTGCTGCGCGCTTTATGTTGCAGGATCTGCTGGGCGTGGTGTCTCCGGGCCTGAAACGGACCGATTCACTGCCTGCTAACCTGCTGGCAACGGCGCTGTGCGTACTGGCGTGGGGCTACTTCCTCCATCAGGGCGTGGTCGATCCGCTGGGCGGTATTAACACTCTGTGGCCGCTGTTTGGTATTGCCAACCAGATGCTGGCAGGAATGGCGCTGATGCTTTGTGCCGTGGTGCTGTTCAAAATGAAACGTCAACGTTACGCCTGGGTGGCGCTGGTACCAACGGCCTGGCTGCTGATTTGTACCCTGACCGCTGGCTGGCAGAAAGCGTTTAGCCCGGATGCGAAAGTCGGCTTCCTGGCGATTGCTAACAAGTTCCAGGCAATGATCGACAGCGGCAATATTCCGTCGCAGTATACTGAGTCACAACTGGCGCAACTGGTATTCAACAACCGTCTGGATGCCGGGTTAACCATCTTCTTTATGGTGGTCGTGGTGGTTCTGGCGCTGTTCTCGATTAAGACGGCACTGGCGGCATTGAAAGAGCCGAAGCCAACGGCGAAAGAAACGCCGTATGAGCCGATGCCGGAAAATGTCGAGGAGATTGTGGCGCAGGCAAAAGGCGCGCACTAAAGTCAGAGTGAGGGAGAATGTTGGCATAGTGCCGAGGGTTCCCCCTCACCCTAACCCTCTCTCCTGTGGGGCGAGGGGACTGACAGAGCGCGTTGATAGCACTCTCTCAGCAACCTGTTTACCGGAGGTATTAATGTTTGATTCACTGGCAAAAGCCGGAAAATATTTAGGTCAGGCGGCGAAGCTGATGATTGGTATGCCTGATTACGACAACTATGTCGAACATATGCGGGTTAACCATCCCGATCAAACGCCGATGACCTACGAAGAGTTTTTCCGTGAGCGGCAGGACGCGCGCTACGGTGGAAAAGGCGGCGCGCGCTGCTGCTAAATATGTACGTCAGGCTTTAAACGATTCCACTTTTTCGAACGCTGCACGCAACGTATCTGGTGTCAGCGTGACCGGCAGGTAATGAATGGATTCCACCGGACGTAAGGTGTGGGCAATCACTTTGTCGATCTCCGCCTGATTATTGATATCCACTTCCAGCTCCGCCAGCGTAGTCGGCAGATGAAAACGCTGATACGCCCCGGTTAATTGCGCCAGCACATCATCCTGACCCAGCAAGGCGCTTTGCACCAGAATTCCGTAGGCGACTTTGGTGCCGTGGAGAAACTTCTCGGTTTGCGGCAGCACGGTCAGACCGTTATGCACGGCATGGGCCGCCGCCACACGCGTAAAACGATCGCCCAGACCACCGACCATTCCACCTCCGGCGATAATCGCATCCACCACATCGCAAAATGATTGCGTTAACTGTTGATTTTGCTGATCGGCAAGCGCCTGTTCGCTATTGTTTAACAATACGTCGCGAATGGCCTGCGCATTATTGATCCCCAGCCGTACGGTTAACGGCAACGTTTCTGGTTGTGGGGCCAGCACCACCGCTTCATACCATTTCGCCAGCGTGTCACCGATCCCCGCCAGCAGATATTCTTGCGGCGCGTTGAGGATAATCTCCGGTTCCACCAGCACCATAAAATTGGCGTCGTCGAAAATCTCATAATGCAGCGCCTGTCCGGCATCGTTATACCAGACGGAGAGCGGTGTCCAGGCGGCGCAGGTAGCGGCGATCGTCGGAACGCCAACAAATGACAGACCGAGACGGCGGGCGAGGGCTTTCGCGGTGTCGAGCAGTGCGCCGCCGCCGACGCCAATCACCACGCTGCGGTCGTCACCGGAGTCAACCGCCAGTTTCTGTACATCGCTTTCGCTGCAATGACCGCGAAACAAAATATGCTTTGCCCCTGGCAGTTCAAACGCTGGCGGAAGTTTGGTTTGCGCCGCAGCAATGGCGCGTTCGCCGTAGATCCACACCGCGTGAGAAAGCTGTTCATCAGTGAAAAAATCGTGCAGGTGATTGAAACTTCCTGGATGTGAAAAGTAGTTAGCCGGGCCGACGACCACGCGGATAGGATTGTGAGGCATGTTGTGTTGTCCTTATTGTTTTATTTAGACATCTAAACGTCTTGATTGCCAAATACTAGCATCGTGTTATAGTGCCTTCAACACGCAACTTCGTCAGGTACAATAAAAATGACAAATAACCCTCTGATTCCACAAAGCAAACTTCCACAACTTGGCACCACTATTTTCACCCAGATGAGCGCGCTGGCGCAGCAACACCAGGCGATTAACCTGTCGCAAGGCTTTCCTGATTTTGATGGTCCGCGCTATTTGCAGGAGCGGCTGGCGTACCACGTTGCCCAGGGGGCAAACCAATACGCGCCTATGACTGGCGTGCAGGCCTTGCGCGAGGCGATTGCTCAGAAAACGGAACGTCTGTATGGCTATCAACCGGATGCCGATAGCGATATCACCGTAACGGCAGGGGCGACGGAAGCGTTATATGCAGCGATTACCGCATTGGTGCGCAATGGTGATGAAGTGATCTGCTTTGATCCCAGCTATGACAGTTACGCGCCCGCCATCGCGCTTTCGGGGGGAATAGTGAAACGTATTGCACTGCAACCACCGCATTTTCGCGTGGACTGGCAGGAATTTGCCGCATTGTTAAGCGAGCGCACCCGACTGGTGATCCTCAACACCCCGCATAACCCCAGTGCAACTGTCTGGCAGCAGGCTGATTTCT
This sequence comes from Escherichia sp. WS3227_2, assembly GCF_046486495.1. NCBI lineage: Bacteria > Pseudomonadati > Pseudomonadota > Gammaproteobacteria > Enterobacterales > Enterobacteriaceae > Escherichia > Escherichia sp. WS3227_2. The sequence goes on along the minus strand of NZ_JBJQLG010000014.1, from coordinate 79,621 downwards.
CCGCTCTGTGGCAGGCGATCGGCGGGCACGAGATTTTTGTCATTAGCGATGAAGTTTACGAGCACATCAACTTTTCACAACAGGGCCATGCCAGCGTGCTGGCGCATCCGCAGCTGCGTGAGCGGGCGGTGGCAGTTTCTTCATTTGGCAAGACCTATCATATGACCGGCTGGAAAGTGGGTTATTGCGTTGCGCCAGCGCCCATCAGCGCTGAAATTCGCAAGGTACACCAGTATCTGACCTTTTCGGTGAATACCCCGGCACAGCTGGCACTTGCGGATATGCTACGTGCAGAACCTGAGCATTATCTTGCGTTACCGGACTTTTATCGCCAGAAACGCGATATTCTGGTGAATGCTTTAAATGAAAGCCGGCTGGAGATTTTACCGTGTGAAGGTACATACTTTTTGCTGGTGGATTACAGCGCGGTTTCTACCCTGGATGACGTTGAGTTTTGCCAGTGGCTGACGCGGGAGCACGGTGTAGCGGCGATTCCGCTGTCGGTGTTTTGCGCCGATCCCTTCCCCCATAAACTGATTCGTCTCTGTTTTGCCAAGAAGGAATCGACGTTGCTGGCAGCAGCTGAACGCCTGCGCCAGCTGTAGTTATTTAACCGTCCAGGCGCGGGAAAATTGACGGTCGGCAAACAGTTCTTGCAGGCCGTTAATTTGCTTCAGGCGCAGCACTTCGTCGCCGTCCATTCCCAGCTCTTTGCCGATTTTATGATCGTCCCATCCCAACTGGCTGAGTTCACGGACGATTTCTGACATGGCAGTGATTTGGTGACGTCCACGGGCGCGATTATGACGAATAGTCGCGGCTATGCGTTGATTACGCGTACCTTCCAGACAGGTCACCGGCAAATAACCTTTTAAGCGTAATTTTAACGATGATGAGCCTTTACCAATTTCATGGCGATGAAAACCATCCACGATTTCCAGGACATTTTTATCCGTATGCGTGACCACAATGGGTTGGGTAAAACCATCTATTTCAATGGATTTTTTCAGCAGTTTTTTTTCGGGTGGTGCCACGTTGTTTGGGTTGTAATCATTAGGCATAAGTTGGCTGTTTTTAACCCACAGAACGCAATCCACTGGCTCTTCTCGAAAGGGGCTAACCTGATGGATCGCCATGCGGATTTCATTAATCGCTTTGATGCGATCGTCTTCCGGCAAGCTGGCGAGAAATTGGGTTAAATCCTGCGTTAATCGTTGTTGCATAGTATCCCCCATTCCTGACGTTTTCCTTTTATCCGTTCGTTATAACGCTGATAGTTCTTCGCTTTGGTCGGGCTAAATGATAATGCCCGACACCAGTAATCGTTATTGAGTAAAACTTTGCATATCCGCCGCCAGGAGGGGATATCTTTCGCGCCAATGTCCCCTTGCTGGGTTTGTGGAACCTCGATGCCTTTTTTCTGATACCAGTGCAAATAAATGGCGATTTTATTGCGGTAATGCTCAGCTGTTTTTTCCGGCATGCTATTGAGCAGCAATAATGCATATTCTTGCCAGTCTAAATGTTCCGGCTTGAGGATTTTACGATGGCCATAAAAATGGTTGTCATGTCCGGCGTAAATGCCGCCACTTTTTACCCCGCTGACTCGTGCGCACATAGCAGCCCAGCGATCCGGTTCGATAACGTGATAGAGCCATAATCCTTGTCGTTGCTCCGGGCCAAAAGGTTCGCAAATTCGCATATGACGCAGAGGAACGCCTGCCTGATACATTAGGTTATACAGTGGGTTGCAGAGACTTTGATGATTTGCATACCAGGTCCAGATATCAGCCACTTTCCAGTCGTAAATGGGGTAAATGTACCAGCTATGACCGCCTGGTGCGGCCGTAGTCCAGGGTTTATCGTCGGCAAAACGTTGTTTATTTAAACTGGCGATGGCGACAAAACGGTTGTAGGACTCATCCGCACGGATGCCGATCATCATCGCCGCCGGACGTTTTTGTGAAAACCATTCAGCAAACTCACGCACAAATTGTTCGAAGGTCATGCCTGGCTGGTAAAAGGAGAAAAAGTCAGGATCGGTTATCGCATCTTGCGGGGGCTGACGCACCCATTCGACATCAGGTTCCCAGCACTGCCATTCGGGTTGGTATTGTGAAAGGGAATTTTGCGTCGTAAGCGGGAGCGCAACCCAGTAAAACTCTTCGATCACATCGGTGTACAACTCGCGCAGGGACTGAACATAGTTAATGGTGCAAGAGAATTGCGCCTCCCAGTCGATAAACAAAACGCAGATTTTTTTGCCCATTTGTCGAGCAAGTTCGGCTGTCAGATGCAGCATTAAACCAGAGTCTTTGCCGCCAGAAAATGAGACACAAACGCGGGGTAGGGTGTTAAGTGTCCAGGTAATACGCTCTCGTGCAGCTTCCAGAATATTGAGCGGAAGAGGAATTTTATAAATAGACATCTGAAGACGCTCTCTGAACGTTACAGGGTGATCAGTGAGATAAGACTGTTAATTATAAAGTAAACACTAAAAAGCAGAGTGTTTTATTTTTCATTCGCGCTGTGAATAAATAGGTGAAAGTTATAGTAGCTGTCTGAAATTATATATCAAAAACACTCATTTAGACGGTCAATAAATCGTGAGAACACCAGATTGTTTAAAGAAGATTTATTATAGGAAATGTAAAGCTTTATTGAAGGTAACGGATGTTCTAGTTTTATCTCTTTTAAATTAAGAAAGTCACGGTGGGAGTTATAAAGTTCATAGGGGACTATTCCCAGTAAATCTGTAACTGCAATGCTATTAATGATTGTCAGCAAAGAGGAACCACGAAATGAAATTTTGCGATTCATAAACTTCTCGTCTATTTCCATTTGAATATCATCAACTCCTGCTGATTTGGATATTAATTGGGTGAACTCTTCTGCCATAATTTGTTCATAAGTGCTATTGTCAGTAATTCGCGGATGCTTATTACTACAAATTAGAGTATTGCGAATTGTATGCAATGGCATGCAAATGACGGAACGGCTGATCACTGGCATTTGGGTGATCACCAGATCGGCTTTGCGGTGAACCAACAGTTCTTCAGCATTCTCTGCTGACATGAGGATATCATGGCACTCAATCTCGACAGAGGCATCTTGCCGTAGGCAGCGGATCAGCATACTATTATTAGAGCAAGAAATGAGCTGAGGACCGTAGATAATAAAGTTTTTCTTTAGTTCGGACTTATTGACTATATTAATTGTTTGTTCAAGGCCTCTGAGATTTTTCTCAAGATGGTGATGCAGATTTAACCCTGTCGTCGTCGGCGCGATACCTTTTCCTGAGCGAATGAATAAAGGATCATTAAATTGCGCACGTAAGCGTTGTAACGACTGGCTCACGGCTGACGGGGTGATATATAGTGATTCAGCAGCCTTGCTAATGCTTAAATGCTGATAAATACACTCAAATATGACAAGAAGATTTAAGTCGAACTTTTTCAAGTCGTAGAGATTGGCCATACACTACTCCGGTTATATTTTTCTTCCATGATATATTCACTTAATCAATGTTTTTTGCGTATATATTTTTATTGATTATGTTTTTTTGCTTAACTCAGAATTAAGTTTTTCTAAAATAGCACAGCCACTTAGGGCAGAGCGAGCAATTCATGCTTTTTTAGGATGGTTGAAAAATAGGGATATATTTCAACCATCCATGAATTATCTTTTATTTATTCCCCATAATGATATTAAGCGTTTTCTGATCGGGCAACCCCACGGCCTGTTGCAGTGTATTTTCCTTACTCATGTAGTAGATAGCTGGTGTGACATTTGCCCCCAGATCGTCCATCAGTTTCTCGTTATCGCTTAACACTTTCATTTGCTCTGTACTTACGTTTGCAGGCACGTTTAGCTTAAGCTTGCCACCAGAGGCTTCATATTCTTGCCAGGTTTTTGCGGGATCTTTGGCGGCAAGAATTGCCGCTGCTGTCGCCGGGCTTTCTGGCTTGATAACGCCAACCAACAATGTTCTTAATTGCACTTTGCCAGAATCTACCCACGGGCGAGCCTGCTGCCAGAACTGTTTACAATATGGGCAAAACGGATCGGCGAAGACGTAGACAATGACCGGCGCATCTTTTTTACCGTCGAGGAGCCAGTGGGATTGTTCCATCCGTTGCCACATTTCGCGTCCGGCTGGTGCGTAAATTTCTTTTTCGATAAGTGTGTTACTCAGGTTTTCACCTTTCTCGTTGTACATGTAACCGGAGATAGCGTGCTTACCATCTGGAGTCAGGTAGATGGTGACGCCCATATCCTGATACTTTCCGAGATAACCTTTCATTCCTCCGGGAGCATCGAACGTTTTGATGATTGTAATGCCCTGTTTTTCAATCGCTTTTACTGGGGCAGGAAGTTCCTCTGCGAAGGCGATTGCAGGAAGCAGAGCCAGTAAAAGTATCTTTTTTAACATTAATTTGTCCTTTTCAGTCAGTGCAAAAGTCGGGTAAAAGGCATAACCTATCACTGTCATAGGTAAGAGCTTAGATCAGGTGATTGCCCTTTGTTTATGAGGGTGTTGTAATCCATGTCGTTGTTGCATTTGTAAGGGCAACACCTCAGCCTGCAGGCAGGCGCTGAAGATACCAAAGGGTAGTTCAGATTACACGGTCACCTGGAAAGGGGGCCATTTTACTTTTTATCGCCGCTGGCGGTGCAAAGTTCACAAAGTTGTCTTACGAAGGTTGTAAGGTAAAACTTATCGATTTGATAATGGAAACGCATTAGCCGAATCGGCAAAAATTGGTTACCTTACATCTCATCGAAAACACGGAGGAAGTATAGATGTCCTTGATTAACACCAAAATTAAACCTTTTAAAAACCAGGCATTCAAAAACGGCGAATTCATCGAAATCACCGAAAAAGATACCGAAGGCCGCTGGAGCGTCTTCTTCTTCTACCCGGCTGACTTTACTTTCGTATGCCCGACCGAACTGGGTGACGTTGCTGACCACTACGAAGAACTGCAGAAACTGGGCGTAGACGTATACGCAGTATCTACCGATACTCACTTCACCCACAAAGCATGGCACAGCAGCTCTGAAACCATCGCTAAAATCAAATATGCGATGATCGGCGACCCGACTGGCGCCCTGACCCGTAACTTCGACAACATGCGTGAAGATGAAGGTCTGGCTGACCGTGCGACCTTCGTTGTTGACCCGCAGGGTATCATCCAGGCAATCGAAGTTACCGCTGAAGGCATTGGCCGTGACGCGTCTGACCTGCTGCGTAAAATCAAAGCAGCACAGTACGTAGCTTCTCACCCAGGTGAAGTTTGCCCGGCTAAATGGAAAGAAGGTGAAGCAACTCTGGCTCCGTCTCTGGACCTGGTTGGTAAAATCTAAATTTCCTTCGTCTTTCGCGCTACCAACTCCGGCGCGAAATACTTCGGAAATTCACCTAATTCTTCGGGTGCTGCGGCACCCGATTTTCTTCCCCGCACCATGATGCAAGCTGCATCCAGGTAGCCGCAGAGGCCGCTTGCATGATGATGTTTAAAGCCCAGGAGATAAACATGCTCGACACAAATATGAAAACTCAACTCAAGGCTTACCTTGAGAAATTGACCAAGCCTGTTGAGTTAATTGCCACGCTGGATGACAGCGCTAAATCGGCAGAAATCAAGGAACTGTTGGCTGAAATCGCAGAACTGTCAGACAAAGTCACCTTTAAAGAAGATAACAGCTTGCCGGTGCGTAAGCCGTCTTTCCTGATCACCAACCCAGGTTCTAACCAGGGGCCACGTTTTGCAGGTTCCCCGCTGGGCCACGAGTTTACCTCGCTGGTACTGGCGTTGTTGTGGACCGGTGGTCATCCGTCGAAAGAAGCGCAGTCTCTGCTGGAGCAGATTCGCCATATTGACGGTGATTTTGAATTCGAAACCTATTACTCGCTCTCTTGCCACAACTGCCCGGACGTGGTGCAGGCGCTGAACCTGATGAGCGTACTGAACCCGCGCATCAAGCACACTGCAATTGACGGCGGCACCTTCCAGAACGAAATCACCGATCGCAACGTGATGGGCGTTCCGGCAGTGTTCGTAAACGGGAAAGAGTTTGGTCAGGGTCGCATGACGTTGACTGAAATCGTCGCCAAAATTGATACTGGCGCGGAAAAACGTGCGGCAGAAGAGCTGAACAAGCGTGATGCTTATGACGTATTAATCGTCGGTTCCGGCCCGGCGGGTGCAGCGGCAGCAATTTACTCCGCACGTAAAGGCATCCGTACCGGTCTGATGGGCGAACGTTTTGGTGGTCAGATCCTCGATACCGTTGATATCGAAAACTACATTTCTGTACCGAAGACCGAAGGCCAGAAACTGGCAGGTGCGCTGAAAGTTCACGTTGATGAATACGACGTTGATGTGATCGACAGCCAGAGCGCCAGCAAACTGATCCCGGCAGCGGTTGAAGGTGGCCTGCATCAGATTGAAACAGCTTCTGGCGCGGTACTGAAAGCACGCAGCATTATCGTGGCGACCGGTGCAAAATGGCGCAACATGAACGTTCCGGGCGAAGATCAGTATCGCACCAAAGGCGTGACCTACTGCCCGCACTGCGACGGCCCGCTGTTTAAAGGTAAACGCGTAGCGGTTATCGGCGGCGGTAACTCCGGCGTGGAAGCGGCAATTGACCTGGCGGGTATCGTTGAGCACGTAACGCTGCTGGAATTTGCGCCAGAAATGAAAGCCGACCAGGTTCTGCAGGACAAACTGCGCAGCCTGAAAAACGTCGAAATTATTCTGAATGCGCAAACCACGGAAGTGAAAGGCGACGGCAGCAAAGTCGTTGGTCTGGAATATCGCGATCGTGTCAGCGGCGATATTCACAACATCGAACTGGCCGGTATTTTCGTCCAGATTGGTCTGCTGCCGAACACCAACTGGCTGGAAGGCGCAGTCGAACGTAACCGCATGGGTGAGATTATCATTGATGCGAAATGCGAAACCAACGTGAAAGGCGTGTTCGCAGCGGGTGACTGTACAACGGTTCCGTACAAGCAGATCATCATCGCCACTGGCGAAGGTGCCAAAGCCTCTCTGAGTGCTTTTGACTACCTGATTCGCACCAAAACAGCATAAGAAGAAGTAAGATTCACCTGCAATTGCTTAGCCGCCGGGGTCAAACCTGGCGGCTTTTTTATGGCAATAAAAAGCCCCGCCGGGATGGCTCCGGGCAGGGCGGGATATTTATTCTGGCAATTAACGCACAACCAGCACCGGCAGATTGGCGTGGCGGATCACGCTCGAGGCGTTAGAACCTAACAGATGGGTCGAAATCGATGGGTTGCGAGAACCGATAACTACAACATCAGCCCCCAGTTCTTCTGCCAACTCATTGACTTCATCCCGCACGCTACCAAAACGGACATGTTGCTTAATGCGGGAAGGATCGATGGTGAAGTGGCTGACCATCGTTTGCAGACGTTCTTCTGCTTCATGTTGCAGATGCTCTTCAAAACGACGCACATCAGCGGCAAAACGGTGCAGGCTCAGGCTGGCTGACCCCGGTAGTACGTGAAGTAGATGAATAACTCCGTCATCCTGGGCGAGGAATTCAGCGTGGCGAACCGCTTTGTCGCTCAATTCCATTTCGAAAACATCCACTGGCATGATGATTGTTTTGTACATAAGCATTCTCTCCTTGTTTTTGCATGTATACATAACAGCACATTATTGGTTATGAATCTATGATTTGCGAGGCTGATTTGATCTGAATTTGCTATTGAGCTGGAAAATAAATAAAACCAGGCGCTACCAGCGTTGTTCAAGGTATAGCACTGCAGCAACAATAATTGCTGCTATGAATATATAAAATGCAGTGATACCGAGAGCTTCGCTCATATGAGGTTCCGCAGATGAATAACCAGTTCAGATTAGAATGCTGCGCTTAAGAGCAAAATGATAAATCTGGTTGATATTTGAGCGGAAAGAGGATGCGAGTGCATCCTCTGGGCAAAGCGAGTTATCGCTTGTGCAGATGGGATTAAAGCAGGTAGTCGCCAGCAGCTTCTGGCTGGTATTCGAGTTCCAGCACTTCAAGGTGGGTTGCAACGCCGCCCGGAAGTTCCCAGTGAATGGAATCGCCAACGCGCAGCCCCAGCAGTGCAGCACCTACCGGAGCCATAACGGAAAGCTGAGTATTGCTGTCGGTCATTTTTGCCGGATACACCAGCGTGCGCACACGCACTTCGCCATCGCTAAGATTGCGGAATTTAACCCGGCTGTTCATTGTCACCACGTCGTGTGGCATCTCTTCTGGCGAACACATTTGGGCGCGATCCAACTCTGCGTTTAACGCGTCGGCGATTGGCAAACCAGCATAGGCGGGTTGCTCCAGCAGAATATCGATGCGTTCGGCATCCAGGTCGTTAATGATGATAGTTGGTCTGGACATTTTTACTCCATGTCGTCGGTACTGCGAGTGTCGCAGATAAACATACCCAAAAGAAAACCCTCACCGTCAGGCGGCGAGGGTTTAACTCACATGATGATACTGACTGTTGCTCACTCTTTGAAGTGATTTGCGTCACATTCAGGGAATTCCTCAATGTAGCGCATTATGTATAAATCTTAATCGTCATGGTTTATGGAAGACGAATTAGCGTGTTTTGTAAATCAGAGGATTAATAACCTGCTTTATCAATCACAAAGGTTTTGCCACAGTTGCCTGGGTGTGGTTGTGGCAAGAATGAGTTGGCAGAAAGCGGAGCGTTGATGGCGTCAGCTTTGATCGAGATCTGAATTTCAGTCAAATACGCAGGGTTACCCTGGCACGTTAGCTTAACTGCTTTCACGTTCTCTTTTCCCCAGCTTTTGGCAAAGGCGGCATCAAAGTCACGGCGGCTCACTGTGTTACCGTAGTTATCCGCAAGGAATTTTCCGGCTTCGCTCTCTTTAATTTCTTGATTCAGACGTACCATCGTGCCGAAGTATGCGTCTGGATCAAAACCAAAGCAGGCACCGTGTTTGGCATATTCGTAGCGTTCCAGGCAGGAACGTCCGCCAGCTCCTGGCATGACTTCACTTAGTTTAGCTGCCGTTTCCAGCGATAACCCGGTTTCCGGCGATGAACACATCCGGCTGGCACGTGCTTCTGGCAGATTCGGGATTGGGCGAGTAGCGCAACCGAAGCGCATCCAGCGGCGTTCATCAACACCACGGGCAGCAACCGATTTAGGCAATCCTGGCCACAGACCATGTACGGTCAGAAAATCAGCTTTGTTGGTCGTTTCGGTTTGCAGGCGACATTCATCTCGTTCGTTACGATTTCGATCGTGTTGACTCTGGCAAAATCCGGTTTGCCAGGAGAGGGCCAGGACATAGCGATCAAAATCGCCATACTGTTTTGCCTGCAACGCCACGGCGTTGGCAGAAGAGAAGGGAAGCAGAGAAACCGCGAGCAACGCGGCGTTACGCCAGAATGCTTTCATAATGGGTGTGGAACTCATACATATACTGAATACTATCTATTAAATCATAAAAAAGCCCGCCAGGTGGGCTTACCTGGCGGGCGTGATGATTTATTCAGCGTTTGGCGAACGTATTAGTTCCACATGGCGAGAATCGGCCAGCCAACCAACAGCAGCATAGAGATGTAAATCACCCCGAAGATTGCACCAAGTCGCCAGTAATCTTTTGATTTCACATAGCCACAGCCGTAAATAATCACCCCAGGACCGGTTGCATACGGCGTCAGACAGCCCATGATACCGATAGACAGCACCAGCAGGATACACAGTTGTTCCATTGGTACGCCCGGAATACCTTTACCGACGGCCAGAATAACCGGCAGCATGGTTGCGGTGTGCGCAGACAGGCTAGCAAACAGGTAGTGTGCAAAGTAGAACACCAGAACCAGTACAATCACCGTTGCGTTTGGTGAGAATCCTTCCAGGTGCGTACTCATGGTACCGGCGAACCAGTCAATAAAACCAGAACGAGTCAGGCCATTAGCCATCACAACCAGAGTTGCCAGGTTGACCAGTGTGTTCCATGCGCTGTTATAGCGGGTAATGTCTTTCCACGGCACAACGTGCAGGGCCAGCATTAGCGAAACTGCCAGCAGACCTACCGCAGTAGCATTAATGACTTCACTGCCAAATACCCACAAACCTAAGCTGAGCAATACAAGACCAATCAGCGTCCACTCTCTGCGTGTCAGCGCACCCATGGTTTTTAGTTCATCACCCGCCCAGGTTGCCACTTCTTCACTGTGTGTGATTTCCGGTTTGTACAGCACGTAGGAAAGCCACGGCGCAATGATAAGCAAGATAACCCCAACCGGCAGGAAGCAGAGGAACCACTGCAACCAGCTAATCTGGATACCGGCAATTTTGCTGACGAACTCCAGACCCAGTACGTTTGGTGCCGCACCGGTGACAAACATGGACGAACTCAGACTGGTACTAATGACCATCATCCACATCAAATAGCCGCCAATACGACGCGCGGACGGATCGTTCGGGAATGATTTAAACAGCGGCGGCAGGTTTTTAATGACCGGAAAAACCGTACCTCCGGTACGCGCGGTGTTGGACGGTGTAAACGGTGCCAGCAGAATGTCGATAATGACAATCGCATAACCCAACGTCAGCGTGCGTTTGCCCATGAATTTCACCAGGAAAAGGGCAATGCGCCGACCTAACCCGGAAACTTCATACCCTAATGCAAAAATAAATGCGCCAAATACCAGCCATACCGTGGTGCTGGAAAAACCAGCCAGACCCCATTTCAGCGCCTGTTTTTGCGCATTAAACGCTGGGTCAGCTAATTCTTTGGCATCAAAGAGCAGGTAATTACTGCCAATAACGCAAATAGTAACCGCAATAAAACTGATCGCTGTTGCCGGAATTGGCTCGAGGATCATGCCGACAATCATTGCCACAAACACAGCGAAGTAATGCCATGCCTGCGGTGGCATACCGTCGGGGACAGGGATAAGAAACATGACGCCCATCACCACCACTGGGGCCAATAGTTTCCATATATTATCTTTTGCTAAAGACATACGGGTTCTCCGAAAATTAATATTTCCAAATTTATCAAGTGCTTAAATAATTAAATTTGTGCTAAAAACCAGGTAAGGATCAGCAGGTCGGCACTGCCGCCTGGACTGAGATTTCGTTCGATACACTCCCTGTCGAACTGCCGGAGATAATCGAGATCGGCGGGGGTTCGAATGCCCCCTTTTTGCAATAATGTTTGCGCCTCGCGCTGTAGCCAGCGCAGGCCCCCCTCGCCACCGCGCGATGCAACGTTGGTATCGCCGTTGATCGCCATCAGTAGGAGCAAGGTATCGAGCAATGCCAGTTCAGGATTTAACCCCTGATCCAGCAGAGTGAGGTAATGCGGCAGGGCGTGGTTGATCACCAGTGGATAACCCGCTTCGGCTTCACCGCGTGCGCCGGTAAGGCCTAGCTGCTGGTACAACCGTTGACCTGCCGTCAGTTGTGAATTATTGGTACGCAGTTCGCGATCGGTCAGGCCACGGCAGAAACTTGCCGCCGTCGCACAAATGGTTATTGGCGTTACCGACTGGTTGAGTTGAAGCAAACGGCCAATTGCCGCACACAGTAGCCCTAAAGAAAAAATGCTGCCTTTATGCGTGTTTACGCCCGCAGTGGCGCGGAACATATCACCTTCGCAAGCCATACCAATTGGGCGTAATCCGTGGAGTACCGCTTCTGGTGCCATTTCAGCACTACAGGCACCAAATTCAATGAAACGGGGTAACCAGCCCTGAATCGCCAGCGCGCTGCGGTGGAAATCTTCCAGCGCCATATCTTTGTGCGCACCGCAGTTAATTCGATCCACGAGGCCTGGTTTCGGTGACAGATTGACTTCAGTCAGCATGGCGCGCCAGCCCAGCAGGGCGTACTCATCGATTAATGACGTCGCAAGCTTTGTGTTTTTAGTTGACGTTGCAGGCATCGACATCGTTCAGCAGCGCCTCCATGCGGTTGAGTAAATCGGTCAGTTGATGGGTTTTTCCACGCGCGCAAACAGCTGCGCTTTGCTCGCACAACAGGCAGCGGCGAGGCGGCAGTGAATAGTCGCGGCGGGAGAGAATTTCGCCTTCGGGTGTCAGGACATCGATATCCCATAACCGCCCGAGAGGATGACTATGTTCAAGCTCAATCGTGGCGAGCTTGAGGTCGCGAGCCGGGGCGGCAATGCTCAACATGCCCTCCGGCCCGCTGGCGGAAACCAGTGCAGCCTGCTCCTGAATTTGCCAGCCCTGTTTTGCGGCTAAGGCACGCAAGGCTGTCACGCCATGATTAAAAATTCGGCGTGTGACCTCGCTGTCTTTAATCGGCCCAGGCGCAACCACGGTAAAGGAGACCAGTGGAACAGGATGGCGCTTGAGCCAGACGTGTTGCCGTGCTTGCCTTTCATCCCGGCTGACGAGCAGCTCGGGAATTGACACCGCATGGTGGCTGGCGAGTTCAGGAAGCAGGTGCATGGCTTATTCCTTCACCTGATGCACAACATCGATCACCGAGCCATCGCGGTAACGCACAACGGCAACGACGCGGTCGGTGAATTCAATCGGCTGTGGTTCACCGGTCAGCAGACGCGCACGTTCACGCAGCCACTCAATAGAAACCACTTTGATCCCCGCTTCCTGCAGACGTTCTGCCAGTTCCGGACGTGCCGGGTTAACTGCGATACCGTGGTCTGTGACCAGAATATCGACACTGGAGCCCGGGGTGATGCAGGTCAGCACGTTATCCACCAGCGTCGGAATACGACCGCGTACCAGCGGCGCGACGATGATGGAAAGCGCAGAGGCAATCGCGGTATCGCAGTGACCACCGGAAGCACCACGCAGTACGCCGTCAGAGCCGGTCAGCACGTTAACGTTGAACTGGGTGTCAATTTCCAGCGCACTCAGTACCACCACGTCGAGACGATCAACCGATGCGCCTTTCGACCCCCAGTTAGCGTACTGGTTGGCGCTGATTTCGATGTGATTGGGGTTACGGGCCAGCGATTGCGCAGCATGGCTGTCAAAGCTCTGCACATCCAGCAGTTTGCGGATCAAACCTTTTTCGTGCAGATCAACCATCGTTGCGGTAATACCGCCGAGGGCGAAGTCGGCGCGAATATCGCGGCTACGCATTTTGTCTTCCAGGAAACGGGTTACCGCCAGCGAAGCGCCGCCGGTGCCGGTCTGCATGGAGAAACCTTCTTTGAAGTAGCCAGAGTTAACAATCACATCCGCAGCGCTACGGGCAATAAGCAGTTCGCGCGGGTTAGTGGTCATACGGGTAGCACCAGCGCCGATTTTTGCAGCATCGCCAACGCGATCAACTTTGACGATCAGATCAACCTGATCTTGCTCAATGCTTGCCGGATTATGCGGATAAGGCAGCAGTTCTTCGGTAAGCATCACGACCTGTTTTGCGTTGTCGGCATCAACCATTGCATAGCCGAGGGAGCCGCAGCAGGCTTTACCGGAGTAGCCGTTGGCATTACCGAATTCATCACAGGACGGGACGCCGAGGAAAGCCACATCGATATTCAGTTCGCCGCTCTGTACCAGATGCACACGTCCGCCGTGAGAGTGGATTTGCACCGGTTCCGCCAGCAGACCACGGGAGATTTCTTCCGCCAGTGGACCGCGCAGGCCAGAGGTATAAATGCGGGTAACCACGCCCTGGCGAATGTGTTCTACCAGCGGCGCATGGCAATCACTCAGGGAGCTGGAGGCCAGGGTCAGGTTTTTAAAGCCCATCTTCGCGATGACGTCCATCACCATATTGACGGTCAGGTCACCGCCACGGAAAGCGTGATGGAAGGAAACCGTCATACCGTCCTGTAAACCAGAGCGACGAATCGCTTCTTCCAGGTTGGCGCACAGTTTGCGATCGCGCGCTTTTTCAGCCTGGTAGGTTTGCTTTGGCGAGTTCTGGAAAGCGGCAAGATCGCATTCAGCGCGACGATTCCAGGCCGCTACCCGTTCTTGTCGTTGAGATTGTTCAATTTTCTGCGTCATTTTGATTGCCTTATTCTTCGCGGATGCCGGAAAGTTCTGCGCGGGAGAGCACCAGACGGGCGCGATCGATAACCGGACCGTCCACCATCTTGCCGTTCAGGGAAACCACGCCGAGGCCTTCGCGAGCGGCGGCTTCAGCGGCTTCTACGACGCGGCGGGCGTGATCCACTTCTTTCTGGGTCGGTGCGTAGAGGTTGTGCAGCAGATCAATCTGACGCGGGTTGATCAGCGATTTGCCGTCAAAGCCCAGCTGTTTGATGTGGGCGGCTTCTTGCAGGAATCCGGCTTCGTTATTAGCGTCGGAATAGACGGTATCGAACGCCTGAATACCCGCAGAGCGCGCGGCCTGCAAAATGGAACAGCGTGCGAACAGCAGTTCAGTTCCTTCCGGGGAGCGTTCTGTACGCAGGTTGCGCACATAGTCTTCTGCACCGAGGGCGATACCGATCAAACGCTCGGAAGCGTGAGCGATTTCCACTGCGCGGGTAATGCCCAGCGGGGATTCAATCGCTGCCAGCAGGCCGGTGCTGCCGGGTTCACGACCACAGGCTTTTTCGATGCGCAGGATCTCTTTTTCGATATCCAGAACATCCTGAGCGGTATCGGTTTTCGGCAGACGCACAACGTCCGCACCACCGCGAACGACGGCTTCCAGGTCGTTAACACCCCATTCGGAATCCAGCGCGTTTACACGCACAATGGTTTCAATATCGCGATACAGCGGATGTTGCAGCGCGTGGTAAACCATGCGGCGGGCTGTGTCTTTTTCACGCAATGCCACGGAGTCTTCGAGGTCAAACATCAGGGCATCAGCCGGGTAGATGAATGAGTTGCTGACCATCGCGGCATTGGCACCTGGCACAAACAGCATGCTGCGGCGGGTGCGAGTTTTACGTTGTTGCAGCGAAGCGGAAATCATTGGCAATCCTCCCATGGCAGAGCCGGGATACCGCTGGCGCGTGCCAGCAGGGCTTCCAGTCGTGCACGTAAAATGCAGTCCAGTGCGCCTTTGTCATCGACATTCAGCTGTACGCCGCGCACGTTGTAGCGGGCGAGAACGTCCAGAATGGTGGTGCGAATGGCATCGCCAAACTGTTTCTCAACGCTGCTGTTGATTTGCAGGTCGATATCCTGCGTATCGAGTGGGGCGATGCGTATCATCACATCCCCAGACTCAAGGGTGCCTGCAACGGCGGGCTGGTTTATTTTCATTTTTCACCTGTTTCTCATGCGGGGGTCTTTTGACGAGCTGCCGCGTCCTGGCGGGAGTGCTCAAGCAGGTTCTGCAAATAATGCAGCGTGACTGCAGGGACCAGCGGCGCGATAGCCGTGAGATCGTTTTTCGCCAGCAGTTGACGTACCCGGGAAGCGGATATCGGCATCTCCTGGTAACGCAGCCGCTCAATTTCAACCAGTTCGATGGGCGGTGCGGAGATAGTCGGCGTTTCCAGCCAGTAGCGCATATCCTGGTTGTACTGGGCGGTAACGCGACAAAAGGGTTCAGTACCGACAAAGCGGTGAGTTACACCCAGCGCGGGAGCGAGGTACTGACGGAAAATCTTCAGATCAATTTCGGTGTAACAATGGTTAATGACGCTCTGTTCTTTAATGAAGTAGCAAGGGAACGTAGCGCGGGAGATGATGTATTCGGAGCCGCGATGCACAGTCAGGCGTGGAATATCGGCGGTGCCTTTTAACACCAGATCCAGCCGGTCTTCATAGGGAAAGCGTGAAGAATCTTCTTTAACTAAAAACAGATGCAACCAGTCGCACTGTGCTGCAGCCTGTTGAATCAGATAACGGTGACCATTCGTAAAGGGATTGGCGTTCATCACAATGCAGCCAATCTTGTTCCCTGGATGACGAAATTTTTTCAGCGATTCGGCATAGCGTTTCAGTCGCGTGGCGCTGTTTTCCATCAGCACCATCACGCCGGGTACACTGGTCAGCGTGGAAAAACCGCACTGGCGGAACAGCGCCTCGTATTCGGTTTTGGTATAAATAAACAGATGCGTGCTGTGCCGCTCATAGGCGAGGTTAATTAGCTCGGTGGCTAATGTCAGCGCCAGTCCTTCACCGCGAACGGATTCACTGATAGCAACGCATTTAATAATATTTCCGGCAATTCCACCGCACGCGATAAGCTTTTCATCGCGGGTTACGGTAATAAATACTTCGACTGTGGTGTCAACGCTCAAATCATTTTCATGCAGGAATTGGGCGATTTCCGCCATTTTTTTATTTTCTGAACGTTTTACACGGGTGAAAATATCATTGCCGAACATAATAAATAGTATCCTGAAGGTGCATGTTGTTATCGATTTGCAACGAATGTTGTTCGATGTTGCAAACTGATAACCTTTTATTTTCACTTGGGAGAAAGGGGGGCGATCGAGGTATATCTTTTTCTCCTTTCGCTATACATCCTAAGGAGTATTGCAGCGTGAAATTTTGATTTATTTCACATAGAGTTAGTGGTTTTTTATTTATTTAATGGTTTTAAGTTTTTTAATTAATGTAATTACGAAATGACCCGCAGGTTTAAGTGATTTAATTGATTTAATGAATAAAATTTGCCACGATTATATTTAATATCTATGTATTTTGATTCAACATTTTAATTACATCCGTCAAAGAGGCTCGGGACAACCCGCAAGGAAAACAATGTTGCAGCTTAACGAGAATAAACAGTTTGCATTTTTCCAAAGACTGGCATTTCCGCTGCGTATCTTTTTGCTGATTCTGGTGTTCTCAATATTTGTCATTGCAGCCCTGGCGCAATATTTTACGGCCAGTTTTGAGGACTATTTAACGCTTCATGTGCGCGACATGGCAATGAATCAGGCAAAAATTATTGCTTCTAATGACAGTATCATCAGCGCAGTGAAAACGCGTGACTACAAGAGGCTGGCGACCATCGCTAACAAATTACAAAGAGATACTGATTTCGATTATGTGGTGATTGGCGATCGGCACTCGATTCGTCTTTACCATCCTAATCCGGAGAAAATTGGTTATCCTATGCAGTTCACCAAACCGGGCGCGCTGGAGAAAGGGGAGAGCTACTTCATCACCGGGAAAGGGTCAATTGGCATGGCGATGCGTGCCAAAACGCCAATCTTTGATGACGATGGAAAAGTCATCGGCGTGGTGTCGATTGGCTACCTGGTGAGTAAAATCGATAGCTGGCGGGCTGAGTTTTTATTACCGATGGCTGGCGTGTTTGTCGTGCTGTTAGGGATTCTGATGTTGCTATCGTGGTTCCTGGCCGCGCATATCCGTCGGCAGATGATGGGCATGGAGCCAAAGCAAATCGCACGCGTGGTCCGTCAGCAAGAGGCGCTGTTTAGTTCGGTTTATGAAGGGCTCATTGCGGTGGATCCGCATGGTTACATTACCGCCATCAATCGTAACGCAAGAAAGATGCTGGGTCTGAGTTCCCCCGGACGGCAATGGTTGGGTAAACCCATTGCTGAAGTGGTCAGGCCCGCCGATTTCTTTACCGAACAGATTGATGAAAAACGTCAGGATGTGGTGGCGAACTTTAACGGTCTGAGCGTTATTGCCAACCGGGAAGCTATTCGTTCAGGTGATGATTTGCTGGGGGCCATTATCAGCTTTCGTAGTAAAGACGAAATATCCACCCTCAATGCGCAACTGACGCAAATTAAACAATACGTCGAGAGCCTGCGCACATTGCGACACGAGCATCTCAATTGGATGTCGACGCTCAATGGTCTGTTGCAGATGAAAGAGTATGATCGCGTGTTGGCGATGGTGCAGGGGGAGTCTCAGGCCCAGCAACAGCTTATTGATAGCCTGCGCGAGGCGTTTGCCGATCGCCAGGTGGCGGGGCTGCTTTTTGGTAAAGTGCAGCGCGCCCGCGAACTGGGGCTAAAAATGGTCATCGTCCCCGGAAGTCAGCTTTCGCAACTGCCGCCAGGACTGGACAGCACCGAGTTTGCAGCCATTGTTGGCAATTTACTTGATAACGCCTTCGAAGCCAGCCTGCGTAGCGATGAAGGAAACAAGATCGTTGAATTATTCCTCAGCGATGAAGGCGATGATGTGGTGATTGAAGTCGCCGATCAGGGCTGCGGCGTTCCAGAGTCTCTACGAGACAAAATATTTGAGCAGGGTGTCAGTACGCGTGCTGACGAGCCCGGCGAACATGGCATTGGGTTGTACTTGATTGCCAGTTACGTAACGCGCTGCGGTGGTGTTATCACTCTCGAAGATAATGATCCCTGCGGTACCTTATTTTCAATCTATATTCCGAAAGTGAAACCTAATGACAGCTCCATTAACCCTATTGATCGTTGAGGACGAAACGCCGCTGGCAGAGATGCATGCGGAATATATTCGTCACATTCCCGGATTCAGTCAGATATTACTGGCGGGAAACCTGGCGCAGGCCCGAATGATGATCGAGCGTTTTAAGCCGGGGCTAATCTTGCTCGATAACTATCTTCCTGACGGTAGAGGGATTAATTTACTGCATGAACTGGTGCAGGCGCATTATCCCGGCGACGTGGTGTTTACCACTGCAGCCAGCGATATGGAAACGGTGTCTGAGGCCGTACGTTGTGGTGTATTTGATTATCTCATTAAGCCAATTGCCTATGAACGGATGGGGCAAACGCTAACCCGTTTCCGCCAGCGTAAACATATGCTGGAAAGTATTGATAGCGCCAGCCAGAAGCAAATTGATGAGATGTTTAATGCCTATGCTCGCGGTGAACCCAAAGACGAACTGCCGACCGGCATTGACCCCTTGACGCTAAACGCGGTGCGAAAACTGTTTAAAGAGCCTGGTGTGCAACATACGGCAGAAACGGTGGCGCAGGCACTGACTATCAGCCGCACCACTGCCAGACGTTATCTTGAATATTGCGCCAGCCGCCATCTGATTATTGCTGAAATTGTTCACGGCAAAGTTGGCAGACCGCAACGCATATACCACAGTGGGTGACATGATAAAGCCGGAGGAAACTTGCCTCCGGCATGACTATTTACTTGCCTGTGACCGCGGCTGCCGTTCCTGGCACCATCAGCTCTGTAGCAACGATAACAATCACCAGCCCAACAAGCACCGGCACCGAGGTGCGTTTTACGACTTCAAATGGTGAGATTTTCGCCATCCCGGCAACCGCAACGACTACGCCAGAAACGGGTGACAGGGTACGACCGAGGTTTGACGCCTGCAGCATTGGGATAGTCAAATACGCCGGGTTAATGCCGGAAGAGTGCGCCAGTTTCGGGATCATCTCAACAAACGCATAAAACGGCGCATTGCCTGAACCGGTCGTGACTGCCGCCAGCATTGTCAGGATCACTAATACCAGCATCAGGATGATACTCGCCGAACCAAACGAGGTGGCGATAGAAATCAGACTTTGAATAAAGCCGATGGTGCTAAGCCCCTGAGCGAATACCCCAGCGGCAACCAGCAGCATCACCACGTTAGCAAACGCATCTGCCATCCCGCGATAAGCCACTTCCAGACCAGAGAAAACTTTCTGGGTATTAAAGCTGCGGATGAACTCCAGAATGGAGGCAATCAGCATACAAATCACCAGAATAGTGATGATGTGTAATTGCGGACCCCATTTGCCGTCAAAAATCAGCACTCCGATGATCGGCGTGAACGGCAAAATGGCATAAAACGCAGGAGCAGTGGTGGTGATTTCACTGACATCTAACATTTCATGAGAGATGTGCTCTTTTTTATCCAGATAACGTTGCCAGAAGAAGTGGGCGATCGCCATGCCGATAATTGCAGCAATTGAGATAGGCAGCGTCGTTTTGAAGGCGAAGTCAATCAGCGACATTTCGGAAGCCTGCGCCGCCAGCACCACATCCCCTGAAGTCGGTGCGAGAATAATCGCCGCCGGGGAGGCACAAATAGCAGCAGCTGCACCACGGCTGATACCAACGTTTACCATCACCGGAAACAGGGTTGCCATCAGCAAAACACCCAGACCGGTCGCGGAAGAGACGGCCAGAGACATCAGACAGGCGACAAAATAGGCGGCAATCATCAGCAGGTAAGGGGAGTTAATATACTGCAATGGTTTTGACGCCAGCTTGACCACCATATCATTCGCGCCGATATGGGTCATGTAAGCGGCAAAGCCACACAGCATCATAATCATCATGCCGAGGTCGCCGCCGCGGCTCATTAGCAATATTTTAACGTATTCAACGATATCCGTGGCGCTGTAGCCTGTTGAAGCCTGGCTGGACGGTAACACTTTGTGCCCCATAATGGCACTGATAATCAGCAATAACAGGCCACCGACAAATAACACGCCAGTGGCGGAATACCCTTTAATGATGTAGCGAGCTACACCCACAATAACCACAACCCCAATAAGGAGTTCAATGAATGTCAGCATAATTTTTCCTGTCTCCAGGCCCCAAAGTAAATAATAAAAAATTCCTAAAGCTTAAGGAAAAAATATGCCCAATAAATTGGCGATGAATGCTGATTAAAATCAAGAAAAACTGCCATTAAGACATTGAATTTGCTGTTTTTATACATAGATAACAAAACGCATATTTAGCGGTTGGCAATTATCACATAATAATGTGTGTAAATTGATGGTGGATTGATGCAAATTTGTTAATTGCAATGGTGTTAGCTGCGGCTGTGCGCTCAAAAAACAATCTAACATGAGCATAGGTTGACGATATATAATATATTCTTCGTTAAGAGGTTTTTTGTATCCTATTAAAAAATAAAGTAATTTTTTCTTGGTTGTATTTTGTCATCAAAAAAGACTTGGTTTTTTTATGACTATTCCCATCGCAGAAAACGATACATCATCTTTAATCGATGCGCGGAAATATTTAACTTAAACAAGCGGAAATAAATAGAGCAGCTATTCAGATTGTTCTTTATGTTGGGGCTATTAAGGTTATGTTAATTGTAGCTTTGCTATGCTAGTAGTAGATTTTTGATAAATGTTTTATGGTCACAAATGAACGTGAGTAAATATGTTGCTATCTTTTCCTTTGTTTTTATTCAGTTAATCAGCGTTGGTAAAGTTTTTGCTAACGCAGATGAGTGGATGACAACGTTTAGAGAAAATATTGCTCAAACCTGGCAACAGCCTGAACATTATGATTTATATATTCCTGCCATCACCTGGCATGCACGTTTCGCTTACGACAAAGAAAAAACCGATCGCTATAACGAGCGACCGTGGGGTGGCGGTTTTGGTCAGTCGCGATGGGATGAAAAAGGAAACTGGCATGGCCTGTATGCCATGGCATTTAAGGACTCGTGGAACAAATGGGAACCGATTGCCGGATACGGATGGGAAAGTACCTGGCGACCGCTGGCGGATGAAAATTTTCATTTAGGACTGGGATTCACCGCTGGCGTAACGGCACGCGATAACTGGAATTACATCCCTCTCCCGGTTCTACTGCCATTGGCCTCTGTGGGTTATGGTCCAGTGACTTTTCAGATGACCTACATTCCGGGTACCTATAACAATGGCAATGTGTACTTTGCCTGGATGCGCTTTCAGTTTTGAGACAAATGAAATTTTAGTAAACTCTTTAAAATCAATGGGTAAAATAATTAACATCAAAAATAACGCGACTTTTATCACTTTTTAGTAAAGTTGCACTGGACAAAGCGTACCACAATTGGTGTACTGGTAACCGACACAGCATTTGTGTCTATTTTTCATGTAAAGGTAATTTTGATGTCTAAGATTAAAGGTAACGTTAAGTGGTTTAATGAGTCCAAAGGATTCGGTTTCATTACTCCGGAAGACGGCAGCAAAGACGTGTTCGTACACTTCTCTGCAATCCAGACTAATGGTTTTAAAACTCTTGCTGAAGGTCAGCGCGTAGAGTTCGAAATCACTAACGGTGCCAAAGGCCCTTCTGCTGCAAACGTAATCGCTCTGTAAGATACGTCAGCAAGAATTCAAAACCCGCTTAATCAGCGGGTTTTTTTTGGTCTTTAGTGTGCGGTTGAGGCGGAAAACAGCCAGAAAGCCAGTGCGGTCATGGCAAAAGACCCCAAAAGGTTGACGAAAACGTTCAGTAACGCCCAGCCAAAGCGGCCCTCTTGTAACAAAAACACCACTTCTGCCGAAAATGTTGAGAAGGTTGTTAGACCGCCACAAAATCCGGTGGTGATTAATACTTTCCACACTGGATCAATGTTCGTCATCCTGCTAAACCAGGCGAATCCCATTCCTATGATGAATGCCCCAATCAGGTTTGCAGCCAGCGTCCCCAACGGAATCGCTTGATGCAGCGGGTTAAATCGCATACTTAACAGCCATCTCGCCACGCTTCCCGTACCACCGCCAATAAAAACTGCTAAAAGAAGTTGTAACACTGCAAAATCCTGCTATTTGATTTGTATGAGTGATAAGTGTAACGCCGAATAATCGCCGTTGGCGAATTTTACGACTCTGACAGGAGGAGGTGGCAATGCTGGTTGCCGCAGGACAGTTTGCTGTTACATCTGTGTGGGAAAAGAACGCTGAGATTTGTGCCTCGTTGATGGCGCAGGCGGCGGAAAACGACGTATCGCTGTTTGTCCTGCCGGAAGCATTGCTGGCGCGCGATGATCATGATGCAGATCTATCGGTTAAATCAGCACAGCTGCTGGAAGGCGAATTCCTCGGACGTTTACGGCGAGAAAGTAAACGTAACATGTTGACGACAATTCTGACGATTCATGTTCCTTCAACGCCGGGGCGCGCATGGAATATGCTGGTGGCACTTCAGGCAGGAAACATCGTCGCCCGTTATGCCAAACTGCATCTCTATGATGCATTTGCCATTCAGGAATCACGCCATGTTGATGCTGGTAATGAAATAGCTCCGTTACTGGAGGTGGAAGGGATGAAGGTCGGTCTGATGACCTGTTATGACTTACGCTTTCCAGAGCTGGCGCTGGCACAGGCATTACAGGGAGCTGAAATCCTGGTACTTCCTGCCGCCTGGGTTCGTGGGCCGCTCAAAGAGCATCACTGGTCAACGTTGCTTGCCGCTCGTGCGCTGGATACCACCTGTTATATGGTGGCGGCGGGGGAGTGCGGGAACAAAAATATCGGGCAAAGCCGGATTATAGATCCCTTTGGCGTCACCATTGCGGCAGCGTCAGAAATGCCTGCACTCATTATGGCGGAAGTGACGCCCGAACGTGTGCGTCAGGTGCGCGCGCAACTGCCCGTCTTAAACAACCGTCGCTTTGCGCCGCCGCAATTATTATGATGTTTTTTTACTCGGCGCTTGATTCACCTTGTTACAGATTGCTATTGTGTGCGCGCGTCGAATGACCGTTAATATTCTCTGGTTTTTAAGGCGCGTTCTGTTGCCGGTTATATGTCAAGAAGGTATCTATGGGTGAGATTAGTATTACCAAACTGCTGGTAGTTGCGGCGCTGGTCGTTCTGCTGTTTGGGACTAAGAAGTTACGTACGCTGGGCGGAGACCTTGGAGCGGCCATTAAAGGGTTCAAGAAGGCGATGAATGATGACGATGCTGCGGCGAAAAAAGGCGCAGACGTTGATCTTCAGGCTGAAAAGCTCTCTCATAAAGAGTGACGTGGCGAGCAGGACGCTCCCTCAATATCTTGTTCGATACAAAAAACCCGCTTCAAAAAGCGGGTTTTTTATCAGACAGATGTAAGCAATTATTACAGGATTACTTAACTTCCATCCCTTTCGCCTGCAAATCGGCGTGGTAAGACGAGCGGACAAACGGACCGCATGCAGCATGGGTAAAGCCCATCGCCAGCGCTTCGGCTTTCATTTCGTCGAACTCATCCGGGCTAACGTAACGTTGAACCGGCAGGTGATGGCGGCTTGGCTGCAAATATTGCCCCAGCGTTAACATCGTCACACCATGACGGCGCAGGTCGCGCATTACCTCAATAATTTCTTCATTGGTTTCACCCAGACCCACCATCAGACCAGACTTGGTCGGGATTTCCGGATGCGCTTCTTTAAAGCGTTCCAGCAGCTTCAGCGACCAGTTGTAATCTGCACCAGGCCGTACCTGACGGTAAATACGCGGTACGTTTTCCAGGTTATGGTTGAACACATCTGGTGGTGTGGCGGTCAGAATATCCAGAGCACGATCCATACGACCGCGGAAATCCGGCACCAGAGTTTCAATTTTGATTTGCGGGCTTTTTTCCCGAATGGCAGTAATGCAATCCGCAAAGTGCTGGGCACCGCCATCGCGCAGGTCATCACGGTCAACGGAGGTGATAACCACATAACGCAGCGCCATATCGGCAATGGTCTGCGCCAGTTTCACTGGTTCATTGGCATCCGGAGCTACCGGGCGACCATGGGCAACGTCACAGAACGGACAACGGCGGGTACAAATAGCGCCGAGGATCATAAACGTTGCTGTGCCGTGGTTGAAGCATTCCGCCAGGTTAGGGCAGGAGGCTTCCTCGCAGACAGAATGCAGGCCATTTTTGCGCATTGCGGCTTTGATGCCCTGGATACGTGTAGAGTCCGCTGGAAGCTTGATTTTCATCCATTCCGGCTTGCGCAGCAGGGCTTCGCGCTCTGTTGCCACGTTTTTAACCGGGATAAGGGCCATCTTATCGGCATCGCGGTATTTAACACCGCGTTCCATCACAATGGGTTTACTCATAGCGTGCGTGTTCCAGTTGCGAATTACGAAGGAAAGCGTTTCAATTCAATAGATTGTTGTAATTATCAACTATTTTTGAATTAACGACTGGCAGTATATCATTGAAACGGACCTGAAAGCAGCCAAAGCGGTCGCGAAAATGTAAAATTGTTGTTGGATTGTGCCATTTTTTCGTTCTTCGCTGTGATCTGGCTGTAACAATACTTTTTCAAAATGCATTACGGATAACATCTATTACCCCGTGCAGGATGGGATCACGCAGGCTGAATTTGTTGTAGTGGATAGAGAAATCTATTTGCTCCTCATTTAAGGACGGAAAAGGCAGTTTTTCCAGCGGCCAACAACGGCTAAACAGGTTATAAAAACGGCTGGGAATAATCGCTAACATGTCACTGTTGGCAACCAGTGCAGCGATTGTCAAAATGTTGTAGCTGGTGAAACTGATTTGCCGGTCCGGAAACATCTCTTGAACTCTCTGCCGCAGACCGCTGAAATTTTGCCCTTCCGGTAACAGGAGTATATGCGCAGCGTTGTCGATAGTCCCTCTGTCATCTTCTAAAGAGAGTAGTGGATTTCCCTCGCGGCAAATTAACACCATATTGTCGGTGAACAGAACATGATGTTGCACCGTACGATTGGTGCAAAACATGTTATCGATGATGAGATCGGTTTGAAACTGACTGAGTTGGTTTTCCGCGTCGCTGATGGGCGGGTTGCGCAGTAAAAGCTGCGGATAGTGAGTTTTAATCGCCCGATAGATGACAGGAAGGACCAGGGCTCCGACCGAGGGGGTGGTCGCAATAGTTATCGTTCGTTGCTTATCATAGCTTCCTTCGATATCCAGCGCGCCAAGAATGGACTCAAGGCCCTGACTGATATACTCATGTAGATGCATCGCAAATGCGGTAGGAGTGACACCCTGGCCTTTGCGAATAAACAATGGGTCAGGGAATATAACGCGCAGTTTCTGAATAGACTGACTGATTGCCGAGGGTGTCAGATTAAGCACTTTCGCTGCATTAACGATCCCTTTATGTACATATACAGCTTCAAAAATAGTCAGAAGGTTAAGATCAATATTTCGTAAGGTTGTAAATATTTGTGGTTTACCTTCTGACGACTTTCTGCTTAAACAGGTTTCAATTTGATTATTACTATCCACGCACTTACTCCAATTTTATTCATGGAAAAATAATATTTAAAAAAATTACAATAATCTTATGTCTAATTGGAACGGAACGCTTTTGCTCACCATAATCAACTATTTCAATAAGTTAATCAATGGGGTGAGTTACGGAGCAAGGCGTAGCATCGCATTTCTGCAAGTGATAAAGAAAATATACAAACGCGAAGGAGATGTAAAGCATTAGCAGGTATTATGAGTAATGACCCAGTGTAAATTGGGCCATTGATGTATGGAATTAAGCGGTAATATATTCGAAGTCAGGATTGTTTAGTAGCGCTAAAATATTTTCCAGTAAACGTGGTGCAATATTATTAGTCGTCGCTTCGGGTTTCCATTGTGATATTTTAGCCATTTCCATTCCGGCATACCCACAAGGATTAATACGTAAAAATGGTGAAAGATCCATATTGACGTTTAATGCCAGACCGTGGAATGAACAACCGCGTCGAATACGTAAACCCAGTGAGCAAATTTTCTTTTCCCCGACATAGACACCAGGCGCGTCAGCCCGAGGATGCGCTTCTATACCCAGTTCAGCCAGGGTATTCACCACTGTTTGCTCAAGCAAGGTCACCAGTTCACGCACACCGAGTTTACGGCGTTTCAGGTTAAGCAACACATACATCACCTGTTGCCCCGGCCCGTGATAAGTCACCTGCCCACCGCGATCGCTCTGAATCACCGGAATATCACCCGGCATTAAAATGTGCTCCGCCTTTCCTGCCTGCCCTTGGGTGAATACCGGATAGTGCTCGACCAGCCAGATTTCATCAAGGGTACTATCATCGCGGGTATCGGTGAATTCATGCATAGCCTGGGAGATTGGCTCGTAAGGCTGAAGACCGAGCTGGCGGACAAGAATTTTATCCTGATACAAAACGGCATCTCCGTGGAGAATGAGTAAAAGTGGGGGAAAAGTATATCACAGCGAGGAGAGGGGAGTTACCCGACCAGGAGCCGGGTAACGGAGAAGCGAGTTACAGAACCATGCGGACAATATCGATTTTGCCCAGTTCTTCATACAGTGTTTCAACCTGCTCGATATGAGTAGCGTTGATAGTGATAGATACCGAGTGGTAGTTGCCTTTGCTGCTTGGTTTTACCGTTGGGGTGTAGTCACCTGGCGCATGGCGCTGTACCACTTCAACCACCTGATCAACCAGCTCAGGTAACGCCTGCCCCATAACTTTGTAAGTAAAAGGAGTAGGGAATTCAAGCAGTTCGTTAAGTTTGGTTTTCATGTCAGCTCCGGCGTAACGTAATTAAATAGCAACTCCCGCCAGAAGGCGGGAGTTTTTTACTGATGCTTAGTATATGGGGGCGGAAATTACACTTTCAAGTGTTCGATTTTTAACCAAACCAGTGATGGAACATTAATTTAATGTAATCAATGATTTTGCCGAAGAAGTTGCCTTCCGGGATTTCTTGCAGCACAACCAGCGGGCGTTGTTCGATCGTTTTGCCATCAAGCTGGAAGTTGATAGTACCGACGACCTGATTCTTTTGCAGCGGCGCATGCAATTCACTGCTGTTCAGCACATAGCTGGCTTTCAGATCTTTCATGCGGCCACGCGGAATGGTCAGATACACGTCTTTATCAACACCTAACGAAGCGCGATCAGAATCACCAAACCAAACCGGTTCAGAGGCGAACTCTTTACCTACTTTCAGTGGGTTAACGGTTTCGAAGAAACGGAAGCCCCAGGTTAGCAGTTTTTTACTTTCGGCTTCACGGCCTTTAAAAGTACGTCCGCCCATCACCGCAGAGATCAAGCGCATCTGGCCTTCAGTCGCAGAAGCAACAAGGTTGTAACCTGCTTTGTCAGTGTGTCCGGTTTTGATGCCGTCGACATTCAGGCTGTTATCCCATAACAGGCCGTTACGGTTCAGCTGGCGAATACCGTTAAACGTAAATTCTTTTTCTTTATAGATCGAGTATTCATTCGGTACGTCACGGATCAACGCCTGGCCGATCAGCGCCATATCTCGCGCGGAGCTGTACTGACCATCAGCATCCAGACCATGTACCGTCTGGAAGTGGGTATTTTTCAGGCCCAGGGCGTTAACGTAGCTGTTCATCAAGCCAACAAAAGCGTCCTGGCTACCAGCGGCAAAATCGGCCATGGCGACGCAAGCATCGTTACCCGATTGCAGGTTAATACCGCGGATTAGCTGAGAAACCGGAACCTGCATGCCCGGTTTGAGGAACATCAGCGAAGAACCTTTAAACACCGGGTTACCGGTAGCCCATGCGTCGTTACCGATGGTGACTAAATCAGTTTCTTTAAATTTACCGGCTTTCATTGCCTGGCCGATAACGTAACTGGTCATCATTTTGGTCAGGCTGGCAGGATCGCGGCGGACATCTGCGTTCTGTTCGGCGAGCACTTTGCCGGAGTTATAGTCAATCAGGATGTAGGACTCCGCATCGATCTGCGGTACACCCGGGATCATAGTTTTGATATTCAGGTCATCGGCATGTGCAGCAGAGATAAAGGCTGTGCAAAGAGCCGTGGTGAGCGCCAGGCGCTTCATGATACGAGCGGAAAAAATGGTATTCATGGTCTGAACTACGACATCCGTGATGGAATTAAAAAAAGTGCCCTACTATAGCAAATGCACTACCGGCAGGCATCTGACTTTCCGCGTGACTTTGTTAACGTCATTTACAGAAATTGACACATCAGATGCCTGCTTTACGCTACTGCGCGGTGGTAATAAATGACTGTAATTGGGCTTCGGTTTGCAAACGTTGCTGCAAGGTACTGGCTTCGGCTTTGCTGGCGAATGGGCCAAGCTGGATCCGCCAGACCGCGCCATTTTGAGTTACGCGACCGGGGACGCCGAACTTCTGTCCCAGTTGCTGTTGGTACTGTTGCGCACGAGCCTGATCGCTAACGGCTCCGACTTGCACCATAAAGTTGCCGCTGGCGCTTTGCGAGGCGGCTTGCGGTGTCACCATTGCAGGCGAGGTTGCAGGCGTTGTCGCCGGAGCTGTAACAACGGGCTGTGGTGCAGGTGTTGGTTCGCTGCTTTCCAGAACACCAGGCGCTAAGGTCGTTGGTGCGCCGAGGAAACCGCTGCTGGTTACCGGCGCGCCGGTCGGATCTTCGCTTTTTAGCGTCGAATTACTGACCGGAAGAATGTCACCCTGTGGGCCAGACACTGAATTTGTTCCCGCGCCGCCGCTTAAATCGGGAGGTGCAGGCAGGGCGTAAGTCTGTTTGGCAACTGTGGTACAAGCCATACCAGGACCAGAAAGCGAACCATCCTGGGCGACAATAATCGGATCGATACGAACTTTGGTGTTGTTTGACGTGTTAAGACGGTCAGCTGCCGCGCGAGAAAGCGAAATAACGCGGTCGTTGCCGTAAGGACCGCGATCATTAATGCGCACCACGATCATTCGCCCGTTAGCCAGGTTAGTGATTCTGGCGTAGCTGGGGATCGGAAGCGTTGGATGGGCCGCCGTCAACTGTGTCGGATCGAATGCTTCGCCAGAGGCCGTCAGGTTACTGCCGGGTTCGGCATCATAGATTGCCGCCAGTCCCGCCTGGCTAAATCGAGACGGATCCTGCACGATTTTGTAGCTTTTACCGTCGCGCTGGTAATCCTGATTTGCCGTCGCGTTCAGTGGTTCGAAACGCGGGTCCGCCCCGCTAATTTCAACTATGGGGCCGTTACATACCGCAGGCTGCGGTACACTTACCGTCTGTTGCTGACCATCATCGCTTGTACATGCCGCGAGCATTCCTGCCGCGATGCAGATCCCGAGCCACTGCTTACGCATTGCGCACCTCTTACACGCTTTTCGACAACATTTTCCTGTGGGTGTGGATTGACATTACAATCCCGAACCCAGCCATCAGCACAATTAGCGCCGATCCTCCATAACTGACCAGTGGGAGCGGAACCCCTACAACCGGCAGAATACCGCTTACCATACCAATATTTACGAAGACATAAACGAATAATATCAGCATTAAGCCGCCAGCCATGACGCGACCAAAGGTGGTTTGCGCTCTGGCGGCTATCCACAGCCCGCGCATGATCAGCAGAATGTAAAGAGCGAGCAGAATCAAAATACCCACTAATCCCAGCTCTTCCGCCAGTACCGCGAAGATAAAGTCGGTATGGCGTTCGGGGAGAAATTCAAGCTGTGACTGAGTACCGTGCAGCCAGCCTTTGCCGCGTAATCCGCCGGAGCCAATAGCAATTTTAGACTGAATAATATGATAGCCCGCGCCGAGTGGGTCTGATTCCGGGTCCAGGAGCATCATTACGCGCTGGCGCTGGTAATCATGCATCAGGAAGAACCACAGAATCGGAATGAACGCCGCTACCAGCACTACTGCGACGCCAATCAGACGCCAGCTAAGGCCAGAGAGGAACAGTACAAACAGACCGGAAAGCGCAACGAGGATTGATGTTCCCAGGTCAGGCTGTGCAGCCACCAGCAGCGTGGGCATAAATATCAGCACCAGCGCGATGCCAGTGTTCTTCAACGATGGCGGGCAAACGTCGCGGTTGATAAAGCGCGCAACCATCAGTGGTACGGCTATTTTGGCAATTTCCGACGGCTGAAAACGAACAATACCGAGGTCCAGCCAGCGTTGAGCACCTTTAGAGATGGCACCGAAAGCATCTACCGCCACCAGCAAAATAATACAGATGATATAGAGATAGGGGGCCCAGCCTTCATAAACGCGTGGAGGAATTTGCGCCATCACCACCATGATGACCAGACCCATCGCGATTTGGCCGATTTTACGCTCCATCATGCCAATATCCTGACCGCTGGCGCTCCAGATAACCAGGGCGCTGTAAACCAGCAATGCCAGTAAAATCAGCAGCATTGTGGGATCGAGATGGACTTTATCCCAGAATGTTTTTTTATTCGGATTATCCGTCATGATTAATGGTCCTCCGCTGCGGCAACCGCTGGATTTTCCGCAGGCAGATCGGTGTTGTTATCACCCAGCATAATGTGGTCGAGGATCTGGCGCATCAGCGTACCAACCGCCGGACCCGCGCCACCGTTCTCCAGAATCATGGCGACAGCCACTTGCGGATTGTTGTATGGCGCAAAGGCGGTCATCAGTTTGTGGTCACGTAAACGCTCGGCAATTTTGTGCGCATTATAGGTTTCGTTCGCTTTCAGACCGAAGACCTGAGCGGTACCAGATTTCGCCGCAATTTTGTACGGTGCGCTGGCAAAGTATTTATGCGCCGTACCGTTAGGGCGGTTAGCAACACCGTACATACCGTCTTTCGCCAGCTCCCAGTAACCGGAATGAATATCGCCGACGGGCGGTTCATGCGGTTGTACCCATGGCACCTGTTTGCCGTCTTCGGCGGTGCTCATCAGCAAATGCGGAACCTTCACGATACCGTCATTAATCAGGATCATCAGTGCCTTACTCATCTGGATTGGGGTCGCTGTCCAGTAACCCTGACCGATACCAACCGGAATGGTGTCACCCTGATACCACGGTTTTTTAAAGCGTTTCTGTTTCCATTCGCGGGTAGGCATGTTGCCGGAACGTTCTTCCGCCAGGTCGATACCAGTGTAATGACCATAACCGAATTTACCCATCCATTCGGAGAGGCGATCGATTCCCATATCGTAGGCCACCTGATAGAAGAAGGTATCCGCAGATTCTTCCAGCGATCTTGTGACATTCAGACGCCCGTGGCCCCATTTTTTCCAGTCACGATAACGTTTTTCCGAACCTGGCAGTTGCCACCAGCCTGGGTCAAACAGCGTCGTATTGCGCGTGATCACTCCGGCGCTCAATGCCGAAACCGCCACATAGGGTTTAACTGTAGACGCGGGAGGATAAACCCCCTGTGTGGCGCGGTTCACCAGCGGTGTATTCGGGTCGTTCAGCAAGGCGGAATAATCTTTGCTGGAGATACCGTCAACAAACAGGTTTGGGTCATAACTAGGCGTGGAAACCAGCGCCAGCACCCCACCTGTACGCGGATCGGTGACTACCACCGCTGCGCGGCTACCCGCCAGCAGCGTTTCAATATATTGCTGGAGTTTGAGATCCAGCGTCAGGTAAATATCGTGTCCGGCTTGCGGTGGTACTTCTTTTAACTGGCGGATAACACGCCCACGGTTGTTAACTTCAACCTCTTCATAACCAGTCTGACCGTGCAGCACGTCTTCATAGTAACGCTCAATGCCCAGCTTACCGATATCATGCGTTGCCGCATAGTTGGCCAGTTTGCCGTCATTATTCAGGCGTTCGACGTCTTTATCGTTGATTTTCGACACATAGCCGATGACGTGGGTCAACGCCGAACCGTAAGGATAGTAACGACGTTTATAGCCTTTAACTTCAACACCCGGAAAACGGTACTGATTGACGGCAAAGCGAGCTACTTGTACTTCGGTCAGGTTAGTTTTCACCGGAATAGAGGTGAAACGGTGTGAACGTGCGCGCTCTTTTCGGAATGCAGCAATATCATCATCGGTCAGATCTACCACGCTGCGCAAAGCGTCCAGCGTTTGCTGCACGTTATCGACTTTCTCCGGCATCATTTCTATCTGGTAGATAGTGCGGTTGAGGGCCAGAGGGATACCGTTACGGTCGTAGATAATGCCGCGGCTGGGCGCGATAGGCACGAGCTTAATGCGGTTTTCATTAGAGCGGGTCTGGTAGTCGGTAAAGCGAACAATTTGCAGATTATACAGGTTGGCGATAAGCACGCCGGTCAGCAGCAAAATCCCCAAAAAGGCGACCAGCGCCCGGCGCACAAACAGCGCGGACTCTGCCGTATAGTCGCGAAAAGAGTTCTGTAGTTTCATCCGCTGCGTTTTCTACTCAAAGCTCCCTTATCACTCACGGTGATAAGGATGGTTGGTGGTGATGCTCCACGCCCGGTACAGACTCTCTGCGACCAGCACGCGAACCAGCGGATGGGGGAGGGTAAGCGCCGACAGCGACCAGCTCTGCTCCGCCGCCGCTTTACAGGCAGGCGACAACCCTTCAGGCCCGCCAATCAGTAGACTGACGTCGCGACCATCCAGCTTCCAGCGTTCCAGCTCAGCGGCTAACTGCGGCGTATCCCAGGGCTTGCCTGGAATATCGAGGGTGACAATGCGGTTTTTGCCTGCGGCCGCCAACATCTGCTCAC
This sequence comes from Escherichia sp. WS3227_2, assembly GCF_046486495.1. NCBI lineage: Bacteria > Pseudomonadati > Pseudomonadota > Gammaproteobacteria > Enterobacterales > Enterobacteriaceae > Escherichia > Escherichia sp. WS3227_2. Next base: position 46,620 of record NZ_JBJQLG010000014.1, on the reverse strand, counting down.
CCTCTTTGTCGAGTATGCGCTTGATGTCCGCATTCTTGCCGCGTTTTCCGGCCGGAATTTCAATCAGCTCGAAGGGCATATCTTTCGGAAAACGACGCAGGTACTCGGTAAAACCGGTTTGTACCCAGTCCGGCATTTTCGTTCCCACGGCGACAAGTTGCAGCTTCACGCATTAACTCCAGAGTTTTTCCAGTTCATACAGGCGACGGCTCTCTTCCTGCATGACATGGACAATCACATCGCCCAAATCCACGACAATCCAGTCGGCGCTGTTTTCACCTTCTACGCCGAGCGGTAACAGGCCCGCTGCGCGAGACTCCTGCACAACGTGGTCAGCAATGGACATAACATGACGGCTGGACGTACCCGTACAGATGATCATGCAGTCGGTGATGCTGGATTTGCCCTGAACGTCTAAGGCGATGATGTCCTGACCTTTGAGGTCATCAATTTTGTCGATAACAAAATCCTGGAGTGCTTTACCCTGCAAGTTTTCCCCCTGGGTGAATCAAATAGATAAAAATGGTCTGTCAGTATACCTGAACCAGAGGCGATTTCGGGACAATTGTCGCCGAATCGGCTTTCGAAAGTGGGCTATCATCCCACCCCGAGCCGCAGATTGCATCGCCATTTTTGTAAAACAATTTCTACAAAGTCGTGTCTGGCGAAAAAAGTCTGGCTGCGGAGAATATCAGCCTGCCCGGGGCTGTCAATGGTCGTTGCGGCTTACCCGTAAAAAAACAGAAAAGTCATGCATTTTCGACCCCGATGGCACGGCTATTGAGGACGCGTAACGTCGCGAATTTTTGGTTGATATCAATGGCGCTCCAACATCCCTGGTCAACGCGAAAATGCCACATAGCTTCGGCAGGCATGCCAATTAAACGGGCGATTAACAGACTCAGTACACCCTGATGGCTGACGACTAAAATATTCTGATAGTGCTGAAATTCACTAAGCCTTGCGATAAACCGTTCCACACGTTGTGAAAATGCCTGAAATCCTTCACCGTTCGTGGGGATAGCATGCTGCCAGTCATTGCACCACGCGCTATAGTTTTCGGCATCTTCTTGCATGAGGTCGCGATGATGCCGCATCTCCCAGTCGCCAAAAAACATTTCGTTGAGTTCAGAGATGATTTGCACGGGGAGCTGGCGGTTACTGAGAACCAGTCGCGCGGTATGCTGTGCCCGTTCCAGTTCACTGCATAAAACCAGGTCAAAGGAAACACCATGTAGCAGCGTATGCAGATTTTGCGCTTGCTCAATACCGCGCGCAGTCAGGGGTGTGGGAGCATGACCGCTGTACAGACCATCGATATTCGCTTGCGTTTCGCCATGACGAATTAACCACAGTCGCATCATGCCCTCCGTAACGACAGGTATCAGCGATACAAGCCTTGTTGGTTAATGTAAGTCAGTACCGGTTCCGGCAATAAATCCTCACACGATTCACCGTTTTGCAAACGTTCGCGGATGATGGTCGCCGAGATGTTAAACCACGGCGTTTCAGCCAGATAAATTTTACCGGCAGGCTGAAGGTGAAGATCTTCCGGGTTATGTGTCAAATGATCTTCCAGCCATTGCTGGTATTGCGGTTGCGCCATTTCAAGTGGGTAACCTGGACGCCGACAGACGATCAAATGTGCATTGTCGAGTATCGTTTCGTATTCGTACCAGGTCGGAAAGGTCAGCAGTGAATCCTGACCTATAATAAACGCCAGCGGCACGTCCGGCCCTTGTTCCTGCCGCCACTCTTTCAGTGTTTGCGCAGTGTAAGAGGGGGCATTGCGCTTTAGCTCGCGTTCATCAAGAGTAAATAATGGCTTGTCGGCAATCGCCAGTTCAAGCATGTGTTTACGCTGCACGCTGTTCGCTTCCGGCTGGGGACGATGCGGAGGAACATTATTAGGGATGATTGTGACCCGCGTCAGACCAATCAAATTCGCCAGCGTTTCCACGGGTTTAAGATGACCATAGTGCACCGGATCAAAGGTGCCGCCAAACAGAGCCTGTAAAGATTTCATATCAACCGTCGATAAATACGTCCGCCAGGGGTTTATGGCACAACAGAAGAGATAACCCTTCCAGCTCTGCCCACACTGACTGACCGTAATCTTGTTTGAGGGTGAGTTCCGTTCGTGTCAGGAGTTGCACGGCCTGACGTAACTGCGGCTGGCTTAAGCGATTTAACGCCTCGCCCATCATGCCCCGGCGGTTCTGCCATACCCGATGCTTATCAAACAACGCACGCAGTGGCGTATGGGCAGACTGGCGTTTCAGGTTAACCAGTAACAACAGTTCACGTTGTAATGTGCGCAACAAAATAACCGGTTCGCTGCCTTCCAGACGCAGTTGCTGAAGAATATGCAACGCGCGCTTACTTTTTCCCATCAACAAAGCATCAACCCAATGAAAAGGGGTGAAATGCGCGGCATCATTCACCGCCTGTTCAACGCGAGGTAATGTCAGTTTGCCGTCTGGCCAGAGTAGCGATAAACGCTCCAGTGCCTGAGCCAGCGCCAGCAGGTTACCTTCATAACAGTAGCAGAGCACCTGATTCGCCGCGTCATCCAGTTCTAAGTTGAGCTGTTTTGCGCGCGCAGCAACCCAGCGGGGAAGCTGAGCCTGCTCCGGTGTCTGACAGGTCACCTGCACGCTGCGATTCGCAAGAGCAGTAAACCAGGCGGCATTTTCTTGCGCTTTGCTTAATTTATTACCGCGGACGATCAACAGCAGGTCGTCATGCAGAAGTCCGGTGAGTGTGAGAAGTTGTTCATTGATCGCCGCATTCGGTCCGTTTTCTGGTAACAACAGCAATAGCGTTTGTCGACTGGCAAACAGACTCATGGCCTGGCATAACGAAAAGATCGCATTCCAGTCAGTGTTGGGATCAATGGAAAAAGTGTGGTGTTCTTCGAATCCTTGTACCGCAGCTACCTGACGAATAGCGTCCTGGCTTTCCTGCAATAACAGAGGATCGTTACCAAGTAAAAGATACGCCGCGCGCAGCCCTTCATTGAGCTGCGCGCGGAGTTGTTCCGGGTACAACCGAATCATCAGTTACCCAGCGTGGTAGAGACGCGTGCAGGCGTTGCCGGAGTATCCGTTGTGGTCGACGTCTGTTCTTCGTCGGAACGAATATCCGCAGCACGGATGCTTGGCAGCTTACGAATCAGCTGTTCGGCAGCACGGTCGTACATCTCTTTTACGATCATGTCTTGTTCGTTATCTTTCGCTAACGCCATTTGCGGGTTATCGAAGAACGAACGGAAGACTTTGGCGCTAATCGGGTAGATGTCACGGCCGGGGATCAACACGGTCGCATTGACCGTCATGATCATCTGATACTCTGCTGTTTGACCGTTACGGAATACCGATGCGGTATCTTTCGCGATGCTCACTTTACCCAAACGCAGGGATGGAACGTCCTTACGCGTGGTTTCTTTATCAAGCAACTCGACACCATTCAGACGTAACTGGTTACGCACCGCACGGCTTAATGGCCCGTTCGGATCGCCTGAGTCCAGGATCATGACCTTCATAGTGGAAGGAACCTGCGTGGTATCACGCAGATGCCAGCCACACCCAGCGGTGATTAACACCGCCAGAGATAACAACAATGTTGCCAGATATCGCACGCTTCCTCCCGCGCTTAGCCAACGACCAGATTGAGGAGTTTACCGGGTACGTAAATCACTTTACGCACGGTAACGCCATCAAGATATTTTGCTACCAGATGTTCCTGGCCAGCACGTTCGCGAACCTGTTCTTCCGTTGCGTCCACCGGAACGGTGATTTTTGCACGGACTTTACCGTTAACCTGCACCACGACCAGCGTGGAGTCTTCCACCATCGCTTTTTCGTCAGCAACCGGCCACGGTGCGTTGTCGATATCGCCTTCGCCTTTCAGTTCCTGCCACAGCGTGAAGCAGATGTGCGGGGTGAACGGGTTAAGCATACGAACAACGGCCAGCAGTGCTTCCTGCATCAGAGCGCGATCCTGCTCGCCATCGGTCGGTGCTTTCGCCAGTTTGTTCATCAGCTCCATAATCGCCGCAATTGCGGTGTTGAAGGTCTGACGACGGCCGATATCATCGGTCACTTTAGCGATCGTTTTATGCACATCGCGACGCAGCGCTTTCTGATCTTCAGTCAGCGCATCAACGTTCAGTGCCGCAACATCACCTTTCGCTGTGTGCTCGTAAACCAGTTTCCAGACACGTTTCAGGAAGCGGTTAGCCCCTTCCACGCCGGATTCCTGCCATTCGAGAGTCATATCCGCCGGAGAAGCAAACATCATAAACAGACGAACGGTGTCCGCGCCGTAACGTTCAACCATCACCTGCGGGTCGATACCGTTGTTCTTCGACTTGGACATTTTGCTCATGCCGGTATAAACCAGTTCATGACCTGCCGCGTCTTTCGCTTTCACGATACGGCCTTTCTCGTCACGTTCAACGATAGCATCAACCGGGGAAACCCAGTTACGTTCGCCGTTTTCGCCAACATAGTAGAAGGCATCTGCCAGCACCATACCCTGACACAGCAACTGTTTCGCTGGTTCGTCAGAGTTCACCATGCCTGCATCACGCATCAGTTTGTGGAAGAAGCGGAAGTAGAGCAGGTGCATAATGGCGTGTTCGATACCACCAATGTAGATATCCACCGGCAGCCAGTAGTTAGCCGCTTTGGAATCCAGCATACCTTCTTTGTACTCCGGGCAAGTGTAGCGCGCATAGTACCAGGAGGACTCCATAAAGGTGTCGAAAGTGTCGGTTTCACGCAGCGCTGGCATACCGTTAACGGTAGTTTTTGCCCACTCCGGATCTGCTTTAATCGGGCTGGTAATGCCGTCCATCACCACATCTTCCGGCAGGATCACCGGCAGCTGGTCGTCCGGGGTCGGCATTACGGTACCGTCTTCCAGCGTCACCATCGGAATCGGCGCGCCCCAGTAACGTTGACGGGAAACACCCCAGTCGCGCAGGCGGTAGTTCACTTTACGCTCGCCAACGCCCATCGCAGTCAGTTTATCGGCGATAGCGTTGAAGGCCGCTTCATGGTCAAGACCGTTGAACTCGCCAGAGTTGAACAGAACGCCTTTTTCAGTCAGGGCTTGCTGAGAAAGATCTGGCTCAGAGCCGTCAGCTGCCAGGATAACCGGTTTGATGTTCAGGCCGTATTTAGAGGCAAACTCGTAGTCGCGCTGGTCGTGACCCGGAACCGCCATAACTGCGCCCGTGCCGTACTCCATCAATACGAAGTTTGCTGCCCAAACGGGAATTTCTTCGCCCGTTAATGGGTGAACCGCTTTAAAGCCAGTATCGACGCCTTTTTTCTCCATCGTTGCCATTTCAGCTTCGGCAACTTTGGTGTTACGGCATTCGTCAATAAAGGCCGCCAGTTCAGGATTATTTTCCGCCGCTTTCTGCGCCAGCGGATGACCCGCCGCTACCGCCAGGTAGGTACAACCCATAAAGGTGTCCGGGCGGGTAGTGTAAACGGTCAGCGTGTTGTCATAGTCGTTAACGTTGAAGGTGATTTCCACGCCTTCGGAACGACCGATCCAGTTACGCTGCATGGTTTTAACGGTGTCTGGCCAGTGATCCAGTTTATCCAGATCGTTGAGCAGCTCGTCAGCGTAAGCGGTGATTTTGATAAACCATTGCGGGATCTCTTTACGCTCAACTTTGGTATCGCAGCGCCAGCAGCAGCCGTCGATAACTTGTTCGTTCGCCAGTACGGTCTGGTCGTTCGGGCACCAGTTGACTGCAGAAGTCTTCTTATATACCAGGCCTTTTTTATACAGCTCGGTGAAGAATTTCTGTTCCCAACGGTAGTATTCCGGTGTACAGGTTGCCAGCTCGCGGCTCCAGTCATAACCAAAGCCCAGCATTTTGAGCTGGTTTTTCATGTACGCGATGTTGTCGTACGTCCACGGTGCCGGTGCGGTGTTGTTTTTCACCGCCGCGCCTTCCGCAGGCAGACCAAACGCGTCCCAGCCGATCGGCTGCAGGACGTTTTTGCCCAGCATACGCTGGTAGCGGGCGATCACGTCACCAATGGTGTAGTTACGTACGTGGCCCATGTGTAGTCGACCAGAAGGATAGGGAAGCATAGACAGGCAGTAATACTTCTCTTTGCTCTCGTCTTCGGTTACTTCAAATGTGCGCTTCTCATCCCAATGAAGCTGTACTTTGGATTCTATCTCTTCCGGGCGGTATTGCTCTTGCATGGCAGCCAGTGGTCCTGTTTTCAATACGGCTACAAATGTAGCGTTGAGGTGGTTTTTCAGATCCGCATAGCATAGCCCAAACGTCCGCGTCAAAACAGCCTTTCGCGCATTCGACGTTGAAATGATGCCCGGATTATTCATACATTAATTTACAGAGTTTGTGGGCGTATTAGCAAAGCAAGGAACAAAGAACGTCTATTATTATAGTCAGTTAACGACCCGGGAGATGAAACGATGAACAAGGTTGCTCAATATTACCGTGAACTGGTCGCGTCACTGAGCGAACGCCTGCGCAATGGCGAACGTGATATCGACGCACTGGTGGAACAGGCGCGCGAGCGCGTAATAAAAACAGGGGAGTTAACGCGAACCGAAGTCGATGAGCTGACGCGAGCTGTCAGACGTGACCTGGAAGAGTTCGCCATGAGCTATGAAGAGAGCCTGAAAGAAGAGTCTGACAGCGTCTTTATGCGGGTGATTAAAGAAAGCTTGTGGCAGGAACTGGCAGACATCACCGATAAAACACAGCTTGAATGGCGCGAAGTTTTCCAGGACCTCAATCATCACGGGGTTTATCACAGCGGAGAAGTGGTAGGGCTGGGGAATCTAGTCTGCGAGAAATGTCATTTCCATCTCCCGATCTACACACCGGAAGTGCTGACGCTATGCCCGAAATGCGGTCATGACCAGTTCCAGAGACGCCCGTTCGAGCCTTAATGAAATGAGTGGTGCCGGATGGCGTGATGTCATCCGGCGAGTGATTAAGCGTAAAATTTCAGACGATCAGCCAGTAAATCAACAAAGCCCTGACGATCAACATCGACCATTACAGAGGCATTCGGTTTATTGCCGGTCAGATAATAATAATCAACAACCGTCATACCCTGGGTATATTTCCCTTGTGTTTCCACGCCAACCCAGCGCTCAACAGTGGTAAACAACTCCGGTTTTAACAGCCAGGCGATGGTGCATGGGTCATGCAGCGGTGCGCCGACAAAGCCCCATTTTTCGTCTTTATGATATTCGAGGAAGAAATCCAGCAGTTCGGCAACAATGGTTGAAACAGGGTTGCCAATCGCGCGGAAACGCTCGGTGTCCTCAACGTGAATTTGTGCTTTGTGAGTAACATCCAGACCGGCCATCACCACCGGGATCCCTGACTGGAAGACAATTTCTGCCGCTTCCGGGTCAACGTAAATATTAAATTCAGCCGCAGGCGTCCAGTTACCAAGCCCCATTGCGCCGCCCATAATCACGATACGAGCAATTTTGCTATGCAGTTCCGGATGGCTATTGAGCAGCAAGGCAACGTTAGTTTGCGGTCCGGTAGACACAATCGTGACAGGTTCCGCACTTTCGCGCAGCGTTTTCGCCATCAGCTCCACCGCCGTACAGTTTTGCGGTGCGAACGTCGGTTCCGGTAATGCCGGGCCGTCGAGACCGCTTTCACCGTGCACATTGTCCGCGATAATCAACTCACGCATTAACGGTTTTACCGCGCCGCCTGCCACCGGAATATCGGTGCGATTAAGCAAGGTCAGCATACGCAGAACATTGCGTAAGGTTTTTTCTGGTGTCTGGTTTCCGGCGGAAGACGTAATTGCTTTGACATCAAGCTCTGGTGAGGCGAGGGCGAGAACTATTGCGATAGCGTCATCATGACCTGGGTCGCAATCTAACAGAATTGGCAGTGCCATTGTTGCTCCTTGTTGTGTGCTTCTTTGCGACAAGGGTAACGCCAGGATGTAACAGATACGAGGAGCGAAACGATAAAGCGTGAGATGGCGCGCACTTGGGTATGCGCGCCAGAGTGATTAATGCAGGATTTTCGCGAGGAAGTCTTTTGCGCGGTCCGATTTCGGATCATCGAAGAACGCATCTTTCGGCGAGTCTTCGACAATTTTACCCTCATCCATAAAGATCACCCGATTCGCCACTTTACGGGCAAAGCCCATTTCGTGGGTCACCACCATCATGGTCATTCCTTCGTTCGCCAGTTCCACCATCACGTCCAGCACTTCGTTGATCATCTCCGGATCCAGCGCCGATGTCGGTTCGTCGAACAGCATGGCAATAGGATCCATACACAATGCGCGAGCGATCGCCACACGCTGCTGCTGACCGCCGGAAAGCTGCGCCGGAAATTTATTGGCATGTGCGGAAAGTCCCACGCGCTCCAGCAATTTCAATGCTTTTTCACGAGCGGGCGCTTTATCGCGTTTAAGCACTTTCACCTGCGCCAGGGTCAGGTTTTCGATAATCGACAAATGGGGGAACAACTCGAAATGCTGGAACACCATCCCGACGCGGGAACGCAGCTTTGCCAGATCGGTTTTCTTATCGTTAACCACGATACCATCGACGGTAATTTCACCTTGCTGCACCGGTTCGAGGCCGTTGACGGTTTTAATCAGCGTTGATTTGCCGGAACCAGACGGGCCGCAAACCACCACCACTTCGCCTTTTTTCACTTCGGTTGAGCAGTCGGTCAGCACCTGAAAGTGACCATACCATTTTGAAACATTTTTCAGGGTAATCATTATGCTGTCCTTCTTTTCAAGTAGCTGACCAACAACGACGCGCTAAGGCTAATAACGAAATAAACAAATCCGGCAAACAGGATCATCTCGACCTGCGTACCATCACGCTCACCAATGGTTGAAGCGGTACGGAAGAAATCGGCCAGAGATAACACATACACCAGTGAGGTATCCTGGAACAGTACGATGCCCTGAGTGAGCAGCAGCGGCACCATCGCGCGGAACGCCTGCGGCAGAATAATCAGTTTCATCGACTGCCAGTGAGTCATCCCCAACGCCAGCGCGGCGCTCGACTGACCACGGGAAATACTTTGAATACCGGCACGGATAATCTCTGAATAGTAGGCCGCTTCAAACATCGAAAACGCCACCATTGCCGAAATTAAACGGATATCATTTTTTGGCGATAATCCCAGCACGTTTTGCAGAAAACCCGGCACGATCAGGTAAAACCACAGCAAAACCATAACTAAAGGAATCGAGCGGAATACGTTAACGTAGGCTTTGGCAAACCACGCTACGGGCGCAAAGCTGGATAAGCGCATCACCGCCAGCATGGTGCCCCATAAAATACCAATCACCACTGCCGTGACGGTGATTTTCAGGGTGATCACCAGCCCATCCAGCAGATATGGCAGGGAAGGGACAATGGAACTCCAGTCAAACTCGTACATTATTTGCCCCCCATGTTGCCGGGCAGGCGAACTTTACGTTCAACCAGCGTCATCACCAGCATGATAAAAGCGTTAATCAATACATACGCCAGCGTAATGGCGGTAAACGACTCCCAGGCGTGGGCCGAGTAATCGAGCAATTTACCCGCCTGCGCCGCCATATCCACCAGACCGATAGTCGAGGCGATGGCGGAGTTTTTCACCAGGTTCATCATCTCTGAGGTCATCGGCGGGACGATAACGCGATAAGCATTAGGCAGCAGTACGTAGCGGTAAGCCTGCGGTAGTGTCAGACCCATCGCCAGCGCGGCATTCTTCTGCCCACGCGGCAGCGACTGAATCGCGGCGCGTACCTGTTCGCAAACACGGGCGGCGGTAAACAGCCCAAGGCAGAGCATGGATGAAAGGAAAAACTGAATATTGGGATCCAGCTCGGCCTTAAACCACATGCCGATTTTCTCTGGCAGCAACTCCGGGATCACCAGATACCAGGTAAAGAATTGCACAATCAACGGCACGTTGCGGAACAGTTCGACATACAACGTACCCAGACCGGAGAGAAAACGGTTTGGAACGGTACGTAAAATGCCGAAAAATGAACCGACGAGGAAAGCGATAATCCAGGCGCAGATCGACAAAGCGATCGTCACCTGAAAACCACTCCAGATCCAACCAAGATAGGTGGTGTTGCCGAACGGGGCTTGTTGTAAAAAAATACCCCAGTTCCAGTCTATAGACATAAATCTACTCCAGAAAAAAGAGGGTAGCAGCGTTAACTGCTACCCTCGAAGATTGTTACCCAGCGTATTGCGGTTTTCAGGCCCGATGGGGAACGACCATCAGGCGTATAGTCTGTCCGTGCTACGTAACAATCGAGAGGGCTGGAATTTCCGCCCCTGGTTCTTGTAATTAGTTCAGTGCCTTGTCATTCGGTTCTTTGAACAGTGCTTTCATTTCGTCTGACAGTTCGAAATTCATGTTCAGGTTTTTCGGCGGAATTGGATTTTTGAACCATTTATCAAACCATTTTTCCGCTTCACCGGAGGTCTGCACCTGCGCGATGGTGTCATCCATCAGCTTTTTGAACTGCGGATCGTCTTTACGCAACATGCAACCGTAGGCTTCCTGAGACTGCGGCTTGCCGACGATTTCCCAGTTGTCTGGTTTCTTCGCTTTCGCACGTTCACCAGCCAGCAGAGCATCATCCATCATAAAGGCAACGGCACGACCGCTTTCCAGGGTACGGAAAGAGTCACCGTGATCTTTGGCGCTGATAATTCGCATATTCATTTTTTGCTCTTCATTCAGTTTGTTGAGCAAAACTTCAGAGGTAGTGCCGGAAGTGACGACTACGGCTTTGTCTTTCAGGTCGGCAAAATCTTTGATATCGCCGCCCTTTTTGGTCAGCAGGCGCGTACCGACCACGAAAATAGTGTCAGAGAAAGCCGCCTGTTTTTGGCGTTCGACGTTATTGGTGGTGGAACCACATTCAAAATCGAAAGTGCCGTTTTGCAGCAGTGGAATACGGTTTTGTGAGGTGATCGGAATCAGTTTTACCTGCAAGTCCGGTTTGTTGAGTTTCTTTTTCACTGCTTCAACAATGGCGTTGGAGTAATCCTGCGAGTAACCCACCACTTTTTGCTGATTGTCGTAATAAGAGAAAGGTACTGAAGATTCACGGTGACCGACGACAATCACACCGTTTTTGGCGATTTTGTCCAGCGTACTGCCCGCTGCCGGGGCGGCGTCATCTGCCTGTGCCAGTCCTGCGGAAAGCGCCAAGGCCAGGATTGCTGTGGCAGGTTTACGTAATTGCATATCCAACTCCTTTATCTTCTGCGTTAAGAACGCATGGATACCCGTTGTGAGTGTTTGTGTTGTTATCATCTGCAACTTTATTGTGCAGTGTTGTGCTTGTTAGGTAACATTTAGTTTGGCTAAATGTAAAGATATTGCTGTTTTATTGTTTGTTTTTGCGAGATGCGCCGCACCATTCCGAAGCAAAATTCTTAAAATGCACTCTTTTGGTGCTACCCGTGGATTGCTGTGGTGCAACCGGGTTGTACTGATGCTGGTTCAAGCTTTGCCTTGTATAACAAAGCAATAGATGTGCCAAAGTTGGATAGGGGAATTTTGTAATCCGGATAACGCACTGATGCCGCATCCGGTGAGCGTGCCGAAATACGGGATGTATTCCGGCACGATAAGAAGGGATTATTTACGTCGTTGACGCAGGCTCATCAGCACAGCAGCAAAACCAAACAGTGCCGTCAGTACCCACAGCGGCCAGTTGCCGGTACGTGCGTACGGTGTGAGTCCGGTGGTCGGTGTCACGTTAGTGGTTAACACCTCGCGGGTGAATTGCGGGATCATCGCCTGAATCTCACCCTGCGGGCCAATCACCGCCGTAATGCCGTTGTTGGTGCTGCGTAGCAGCGGGCGCGCCAGCTCCAGCGCACGCATTCGCGCCATCTGGAAGTGCTGCCATGGACCAATAGACTTACCAAACCACGCATCGTTGGAGATGGTCAGCAGGTAGTCGGTATCCGGGCGGAAGTTATCACGCACTTGCTCGCCGAGAATGATCTCGTAGCAAATAGCCGCAGTAAGCTCAATACCATTTACCGACAGCGGTGGCTGGATATATGGCCCACGGCTGAACGACGACATCGGCAGATCAAAGAACGGCGCTAACGGACGCAGAATCGACTCCAGCGGGACAAACTCGCCAAACGGCACCAGATGGTTTTTGTTATAGCGATCGGCTGATTCGTAGCTGTACGGTGCACCTTTACCCAGCGTGATGATGGTGTTGTAGGTATCGTAGCGGTTCTGCTTATTGAGACGTGCGTCAACAATCCCGGTTACCAGCGAGCTACCTTTATCGCGCAACTCATCGTCCAGTGCTTTGAGGAACGGTTGCTGATTAATTTCCAGATCGGTTATCGCCGACTCCGGCCAGATAATCAACGATGATTTGCCCATCAGCGGTGCCGTTGCGTTGTAGTAAATCTTCAGCGTATTAAGAAGCTGGCTTTCGTCCCATTTCAGTGATTGCGGAATATCGCCCTGAACCATCGAAACCTGAATGGTTTTCTCCGGTTGCGGGGTAAACCACTGGATGTAACGCAGCGGGAAGGGAAGGGCAAACAGCACGACGGCCACTACCAGCGGACGCCAGTTGCGTTTGACCAACGCCAGTGCCAGCAGGCCACTAACCATCATCAGCAGGAAGTTAATGGCTTCCACGCCCATTAACGGTGCCAGCCCTTTTAACGGGCCATCAATCTGGCTATAGCCGAACTGTAACCACGGGAAGCCGGTCAGCACCCAACCGCGCAGAAACTCGGTCACTTGCCAGAGAGCAGGGGCGGCAATCGCCACGCGCAGCCAGGTGGTTTTCGGCCACAGACGCGACAGCACGCCAGCAAACAGTCCGGTATACAGCGACAAATACGCCGCCAGCAGCACCACCAGGAAGATGTTAACCGGGCCAGGCATTCCGCCAAAAGTCGCGATGCTGACATAGACCCAGTTAATACCACTGCCAAAGAGGCCAAATCCCCAGCAAAAGCCAATAGCGGCAGACTGGAGTGGACGGCGGTTAAAGGTCAGCACCTGAAGCCCCATCAGCGAAATAATCGCCGCAGGCCAGACGTCGTAAGGAGAGAAGGCCAGCGTTCCGCAGGCACCGAATAATAACGCCAGCAGCAGGCGAATGCGCTGGCGTTCAATTAATGAGGCAAAAGCCATGTAGTTATCTATCCAGTTTCGGTTTTATTCATCCAGCTTCGGCTGGGGTGAGTCATCCGGGATTTTGACATGAACCTGAATAATACGCCGACTGTCGGCCATCGCCACTTTGAACTGGTAACCGTCGATGTCGATGGTTTCGCCACGCGCCGGAAGATGCCCAAATGCCTGCATCACCAGACCACCGATAGTGTCAACCTCTTCATCGCTAAAGTGGGTGCCGAACGCTTCGTTGAAGTCTTCAATGGAAGCCAGTGCGCGCACGGTCCAGGTATGACGACTCAGCTGACGGAAGTCGATATCATCTTCTTCGTCATACTCGTCTTCAATCTCACCAACAATCAGTTCCAGGATGTCTTCAATGGTCACCAGACCGGAAACCCCACCGAATTCGTCAATGACGATCGCCATGTGGTAACGCTGAGAGCGAAACTCTTTCAGCATCCGGTCTACGCGCTTACTTTCAGGAACGACAACTGCCTGACGTAACACTTTGTCCATGCTGAAGGCTTCAGCATCGCTGCGCATAAACGGCAGCAAGTCTTTCGCCATCAGAATCCCTTCAATGTGATCTTTGTCTTCGCTAATCACCGGGAAACGTGAGTGGGCAGACTCGATGATGACATCAAGGCATTCGTCCAGCGTCTGGTTGCGTTTCAGGGTAATCATCTGGGAGCGGGGGATCATGATGTCGCGGACGCGTTGGTCTGCGATGTCCATCACCCCTTCGAGCATATCGCGCGTATCTTCGTCGATAAGGTCGTTCTGCCCGGAATCACGGATCAGCGCCAGCAGTTCGTCACGGTTTTTCGGTTCACCGTGGAAAAGTTGGCTGAGTAACAGGGAGAAAAATCCCTTCTTGTTGCTTATCGTGTCACTACTGTGTGAATTGTCGTCGCTCATGGCGTCGTATGGGTTCTCATGTTAGTTAATCAAAACGCCGTCGTTAATCACCAACGGCGGGGACGTCTGCCAGTCAAATGCCTGGCAAATTATTCTTTCTCGGCAATGTACGGATCCTCATAGCCCAGAGCAAGCATAATCTCTGTTTCGAGGGCTTCCATTTCTTCTGCTTCGTCATCTTCGATGTGATCGTAACCTAACAAATGCAGACTGCCGTGCACCACCATATGCGCCCAGTGCGCCTCCAGTGGTTTGCCTTGCTCCTGAGCTTCCTTCTCAACCACCTGACGGCAGATAACCAGATCGCCCAGTAGCGACATTTCCATGCCAGGCGGCACTTCAAACGGGAAGGAGAGCACGTTGGTCGGCTTATCCTTACCGCGATAGGTCAGATTCAGACTGTGGCTTTCGGCGGTATCGACCACGCGAATAGTCACTTCCGACTCTTCCTGAAACTGCGGGATCACCGCATTCAGCCATGTTTGAAACTGGCTCTCTTCCGGTAACCCGGAATTATCTTCACATGCCAGTTGTAAATCGAGGATCACCTGACTCATTTTTGTTCCTGTTCTTCGCGCTTGCGTTCTGTTGCCAGCGCCGCTTTACGTTTTTGTTCTGCTTCTTCCCAGGCTTCATAAGCGTTAACGATACGCGCCACCACCGGGTGACGAACCACGTCTTCGCTGTGGAAGAAGTTAAAGCTGATCTCTTCGACATCGGCCAGCACTTCGATGGCATGACGTAAGCCTGATTTAGTATTACGCGGCAGGTCGATCTGTGTGACGTCGCCGGTGATAACCGCTTTTGAGTTAAAACCGATACGGGTCAGGAACATCTTCATCTGTTCGATGGTGGTGTTCTGGCTTTCATCGAGAATGATAAACGCGTCGTTCAGCGTACGGCCACGCATATAGGCCAGCGGTGCGACTTCAATAACGTTGCGCTCAATCAGTTTCTCGACTTTCTCAAAGCCCAGCATTTCAAACAGCGCGTCGTACAGCGGGCGCAGATACGGATCTACTTTCTGGCTTAAATCGCCAGGCAGGAAGCCCAGTTTCTCACCGGCTTCTACCGCCGGACGAGTCAGGAGAATACGGCGAATTTCCTGACGCTCCAGGGCATCAACTGCCGCAGCCACTGCCAGGTAGGTTTTACCCGTACCCGCCGGGCCAACGCCGAAGGTGATGTCATAGTCGAGAATATTGGCAATGTACTGCGCCTGGTTTGGCGTGCGCGGCTTAATTACGCCGCGTTTGGTCTTGATATTGACCGCTTTGCCGTACTCCGGCACGCTCTCCGCGCTTTGCTCCAGTACCCGCGCTTCTTTAATCGCAAGGTGGATCTGTTCCGGTTCGATATCCTGAATCTGACCACGCATCGGGGCAGTATCGACATACAGGCTACGCAGAATGTCTGCCGCAGCGGTGACGCAAATCGGACGGCCGGTCAGTTTAAAGTGGTTATCGCGGCGATTGATCTCGATGCCGAGACGGCGTTCGAGCTGTTTGATGTTGTCATCAAACGGGCCGCACAGGCTCAACAGACGCGCATTGTCTGCTGGCTCCAGGGTGATTTCGCGAGTGTCTATGTTCAAACCGTTCCTCTTATCTGTATGCCGCCGGAAGCTGAACATTCACCGGCCTATAAGGAAATTATTCACGCCACAGGAAAAAGGCGCAAGCATTGCGATAAAGATGGGGATAAAGAGAGAAAAAACAAGGCCCACCGGAACGGCGGGCCTGAGAATTATGGCTGATAATAACCCACGCCAAGGTCGTTTTCTTTGCGGGTACGGGCAATGACCGATTCCGGTGTTTCTGCCACGCGCAGACCCATTTCATCTTCAGTTCGCACCACTTTACCGCGCAGAGAGTTCGGGTAGACGTCGGTAATTTCTACATCGACGAATTTACCGATCATATCCGGTGTGCCCTCGAAGTTGACCACGCGGTTATTTTCAGTGCGACCGGAAAGCTCCATGATGCTCTTACGCGATGTACCTTCTACCAGAATACGCTGGGTGGTGCCGAGCATCCGGCGGCTCCATGCCATCGCTTGCTGATTAATACGTTCTTGTAGAATATACAGACGCTGCTTCTTCTCTTCTTCCGGAACATCATCAACCATATCGGCGGCTGGCGTACCCGGACGTGCAGAGAAGATAAAGCTGTAGCTCATGTCGAAATTGACGTCGGCAATCAGCTTCATCGTTTTCTCGAAGTCTTCGGTGGTTTCGCCAGGGAAGCCAACGATGAAGTCAGAACTGATCTGAATATCCGGACGCGCCGCACGCAGTTTACGGATGATCGCTTTGTACTCCAGCGCTGTATGGGTACGTCCCATCAGGTTCAGAATGCGATCGGAACCGCTCTGTACCGGCAGATGCAGGAAGCTCACCAGCTCCGGCGTGTCGCGGTACACTTCGATGATATCGTCGGTGAATTCGATCGGATGGCTGGTGGTAAAGCGAATACGATCGATCCCGTCGATCGCAGCAACCAGACGCAGCAGATCGGCAAACGATCCGGTGGTGCCGTCGTAGTTTTCACCACGCCAGGCGTTCACGTTCTGACCGAGCAGGTTGACTTCACGCACGCCCTGAGCCGCAAGCTGGGCGATCTCAAACAGAATATCGTCGGACGGACGGCTTACCTCTTCACCACGGGTGTAAGGCACTACGCAGTAGGTGCAATATTTATTGCAGCCTTCCATGATGGAGACAAACGCGGTCGGCCCTTCGGCACGCGGTTCCGGCAGACGGTCAAACTTCTCGATTTCCGGGAAGCTGATATCTACAACCGGGCTGCGGTCGCCGCGCACGGAGTTGATCATCTCCGGCAGACGGTGCAGCGTTTGCGGCCCAAAAATAATATCGACATAGTGGGCGCGCTGGCGAATGTGCTCGCCTTCTTGCGATGCCACGCAGCCGCCGACGCCGATAATCAGGTCTGGATTCTTCTCTTTTAACAGTTTCCAGCGACCCAACTGATGGAAGACTTTTTCCTGAGCCTTCTCGCGGATTGAGCAGGTGTTCAGCAGCAGCACATCCGCTTCTTCCGCCACGTCGGTCAGTTGATAGCCGTGGGTGGCATCCAGCAGATCGGCCATCTTCGATGAATCGTACTCGTTCATCTGACAGCCCCAGGTTTTAATATGGAGTTTTTTGGTCATCGACTTGCTCTTGCGAAATAGTAGCCAGGAATGCAGGGCGCATAGTGTAATGCTTTGCTGCCGTTGTGACCAGTATGAGCGTTATCAGCCCTTGGGGGTAAAAATCCTGTAAACTTAAAGCATATTGCTAACAGGATGATTGACCATGACAAATCAACCAACGGAAATTGCCATTGTCGGCGGAGGAATGGTCGGCGGCGCACTGGCGCTGGGGCTGGCACAGCACGGATTTGCGGTAACGGTGATCGAGCACGCAGAACCAGCGCCGTTTGTCGCTGATAGCCAACCGGACGTGCGGATCTCGGCGATCAGCGCTGCTTCGGTATCATTGCTTAAAGGGTTAGGGGTCTGGGATGCAGTACAGGCTATGCGTTGCCATCCTTACCGCAGACTGGAAACGTGGGAGTGGGAAACGGCGCATGTGGTGTTTGATGCCGCTGAACTTAAGCTGCCGCTGCTTGGCTATATGGTGGAAAACACAGTCCTGCAACAGGCGCTGTGGCAGGCGCTGGAAGCGCATCCGAAAGTAACGTTACGTGTGCCAGGCTCGCTGATTGCGCTGCATCGCCATAATGATCTTCAGGAGCTGGAACTGAAGGGCGGTGAAACGATCCGCGCGAAGCTGGTGATTGGTGCCGACGGCGCAAATTCGCAGGTGCGGCAGATGGCGGGAATTGGCGTTCATGCCTGGCAGTATGCACAGTCGTGTATGTTGATTAGCGTACAGTGTGAGAACGATCCCGGCGACAGCACCTGGCAGCAATTTACCCCGGACGGACCGCGTGCGTTTCTGCCGTTGTTTGATAACTGGGCATCGCTGGTGTGGTATGACTCTCCGGCGCACATTCGCCAGTTGCAGAATATGAATATGGCGCAGCTACAGGCAGAAATCGCGAAGCATTTCCCGTCGCGTCTGGGTTACGTGACACCGCTTGCCGCTGGTGCGTTTCCGCTGATACGTCGCCATGCGTTGCAGTATGTGCAGCCAGGGCTTGCTCTGGTGGGCGATGCCGCGCATACCATCCATCCGCTGGCGGGGCAGGGGGTGAATCTTGGTTATCGTGATGTCGATGCCCTGATTGATGTTCTGGTGAATGCCCGCAGCTACGGCGAAGCGTGGGCCAGTTATCCTGTCCTCAAGCGTTACCAGATGCGGCGCATGGCGGATAACTTCATTATGCAGAGCGGTATGGATCTGTTTTATGCCGGATTCAGTAATAATCTGCCGCCGCTGCGTTTTGTGCGTAATCTTGGTTTGATGGCGGCGGAGCGTGCTGGCGTGTTGAAACGTCAGGCGCTGAAATATGCGTTAGGGTTGTAGCCCTACAACATTGCCGGATGCGTGCCAACCGTAGGTCGGATAAGACGCGGCAGCGTCGCATCCGACTTTGTAAGGATAAGACGAGTCAACATCGTATTCGACATTGAATATACGCAGAAAAGCAAAAAGCTCGCCGAAGCGAGCTTTTTTAATGTGGCTGGGGTACGAGGATTCGAACCTCGGAATGCCGGAATCAGAATCCGGTGCCTTACCGCTTGGCGATACCCCAACTGGGTGCACTTACAAGGTAAGCGTCTTGAATAAATTGGCTGGGGTACGAGGATTCGAACCTCGGAATGCCGGAATCAGAATCCGGTGCCTTACCGCTTGGCGATACCCCAACAAATTGGTTTGTGAATTTGCCGAACTTATTCGACACATTCAGAATTTGGTGGCTACGACGGGATTCGAACCTGTGACCCCATCATTATGAGTGATGTGCTCTAACCAACTGAGCTACGTAGCCAGATTGTTTCTTCGATGGCTGGGGTACCTGGATTCGAACCAGGGAATGCCGGTATCAAAAACCGGTGCCTTACCGCTTGGCGATACCCCAATAACCGGGCGGTGAACCGCTTACTCGAAGAAGATGGCTGGGGTACCTGGATTCGAACCAGGGAATGCCGGTATCAAAAACCGGTGCCTTACCGCTTGGCGATACCCCATCCGTACAACGCTTTCTGGTGAATGGTGCGGGAGGCGAGACTTGAACTCGCACACCTTGCGGCGCCAGAACCTAAATCTGGTGCGTCTACCAATTTCGCCACTCCCGCAAAAAAGATGGTGGCTACGACGGGATTCGAACCTGTGACCCCATCATTATGAGTGATGTGCTCTAACCAACTGAGCTACGTAGCCATCTTTTTTTTCGCGATACCTTATCGGCGTTGCGGGGCGCATTATGCGTATAGAGCCTTGCAGCGTCAACCTCTTTTTCAAGGAAAATTGCTCGAAAGTGACTGTTTGGTTAGGTTGCGAACAGCGTGGCGCTATATTCGTCAATTATTGTTTACTTTGTGTTTTTTCCCCACCCTACAGCCATTCTTTTGTCATACAGGATGAAATTCGGAATTCAACAATAGTGGTGGGAAATTAATCTATGAAGTACTGGCCTACAGTGATGAATTGTCAAACAGTGATGTGGCAAACCCGGAACATTTCCTTACTGCATATCAGAATCAACAAGCAGCTCAATAACTGAAACAGCCCCGGATTTCTCCGGGGCAGTACCGCATTTCTTACTTATACGCCGACTGGTGAACACCAACCGCACGACCAGACGGATCGTCCATTTTCTTGAACGCCTCATCCCACTCGATCGCTTTAGCGGAAGAACACGCGACGGAAGGGCCGCCCGGCACGCACTCAGCGGCGCTCGGAAGCGGGAACAGTTCTTCAAAGATCTCCCGGTACAGATACGCTTCTTTGGACGTCGGCGTGTTGTACGGGAAGCGGAAGCGGGCAGTTTCCAGCTGTTGATCAGAAACCTGCTGCGCCGCTACTTCTTTCAGGGTGTCAATCCAACTGTAACCGACGCCATCGGAGAACTGCTCTTTCTGCCGCCAGGCCACGCTTGCGGGCAGATATGCTTCAAAACATTCACGCAGGATGTGTTTTTCCATTTTGCCGTTACCGCACATTTTATCCTGTGGGTTAATGCGCATCGCCACATCAAGGAATTTTTTGTCGAGGAACGGAACGCGTGCTTCCACGCCCCAGGCTGACATCGCTTTGTTGGCACGCGCGCAGTCATACATATGCAGGGCCAGCAGTTTACGCACCGTCTCTTCATGCAGTTCTTTGGCATTCGGTGCTTTGTGGAAGTAAAGATAACCGCCAAACACTTCATCAGAACCTTCACCGGACAGCACCATTTTAATGCCCATCGCTTTGATCTTACGCGACATTAAATACATCGGTGTTGAAGCGCGAATAGTGGTCACATCATAGGTTTCGATGTGGTAAATCACGTCGCGGATGGCGTCCAGACCTTCCTGTACAGTGAAGTGAATTTCGTGATGCACCGTACCCAGATGGTTTGCCACTTCCTGGGCTGCTTTCAGATCTGGTGAACCCGGCAGACCTACAGCAAAGGAGTGTAACTGCGGCCACCAGGCTTCAGAACGTTCCTGATCTTCCACGCGACGGGCGGCGTATTTCTTGGTGATCGCGGAAATAATTGAGGAATCCAGACCACCAGAAAGCAGCACACCGTAAGGCACATCAGACATCAGATGGCTTTTAACGGAATCTTCCAGTGCCTGACGCAGCTCGTTTTTGTCGGTCACGTTATCTTTCACTGCATCAAAGTCGAACCAGTCGCGGTGATAATAAGAACGGATTTCGCCGTCCTGACTCCACAAATAGCTCCCCGCCGGGAACTCTTTAATCGTGCGGCATACCGGCACCAGGGCTTTCATTTCTGAGGCCACATACAGCTGACCATGTTCGTCATAGCCCATATACAGTGGGATGATCCCCAGATGGTCGCGACCAATCAGGTAGGCATCTTTTTCGCTGTCGTACAGAGCAAAGGCAAACATGCCCTGCAAGTCGTCAAGAAATTCCGGCCCTTTTTCCTGATACAGCGCGAGGATCACTTCACAGTCAGACCCGGTCTGGAACTGATAACGATCGCCATATTCGGCGCGCAGTGCCTGGTGGTTGTAGATTTCACCGTTTACCGCCAGCACATGAGTTTTTTGTTGGTTGTAGAGAGGTTGCGCCCCCGCGTTAACGTCAACAATGGACAGACGTTCGTGGGCGAGAATGGCGTTATCGCTGGCATAAATACCGGACCAGTCCGGGCCACGATGACGCATCAGGCGTGACAGCTCGAGTGCTTTCTTACGCAGCTCAACTGCGTCTGTTTTGATATCGAATACGCCAAAAATTGAACACATAACCTTCTCCGTTAACCTGGTATTTGTTGCTTGTTGTGTTTGCTTGTTTAAAAAAATGCCGCAAAGCAGCACTGTGCGCAAGCGATTTGGCAGGGGGTAAATAAAAAACGTAATGGTGATTGCTGATTAATGAAAAAGGGTAGGGTGTAGAGGTGTATTTATTGATGAATCGATAATTTTTGGCGGGTTTTATTGAATGGGCGAATTTTAGTGATGGGTAAAAATAAGAAACCACGCCCTGAGGCGTGGTTGCTATTCAGATAACGTCGATTTCGGCGACCGATGGGTAAATCCAGCTGGGGCGGAATGGCATACTGTCGATATCGTCGAGCGACGAAACACCGGAGAGTACCAGAATCGTCTCCAGACCGGCCTGGAAGCCCGCCAGAATATCGGTACGCAGGTTATCGCCGACAATCACCGTTTCTTCCGAATGCGCCTGCATTTTGTTTAATGCTGCGCGGATGATCCACGGACTCGGCTTACCAACATAGAACGGTTTACGTCCGGAGATTTTTTCGATCCCCGCGCATAGCGCGCCACAGGCCGGATAAAAACCGCGCCCGTGGGTGTCCGGGTTGGTGGCGATAAAGCGTGCACCGTTAGCGACGAAATAGGCTGCTTTATGCATCATGTCCCAGTTGTAGGAACGCGTTTCGCCAACAATCACAAAATCAGGGTTCACATCGGTAATAGTGAAACCGGCTTTGTACAGTTCATGAATCAGTGCGCCTTCGCCCACCACATATGCTTTCTTGCCTTCCTGGCGACGCAGGAAATCGGCGGTCGCCATCGCAGAGGTATAAAACACGCTGTCAGGTACATCGACACCGGCAGTGGCAAAGCGGTTCGCCAGATCTTGCCCGGTCTGCGAAGGATAGTTGGTCAGCAACACCAGCGGCAGGCCTTTATCCATAATCCCGTGCAAAAATTCCGCTGCACCCGGTACGGCGACGTTATCGTGCATCAGCACGCCGTCGATATCGCAAATTACATTTTTAATGGTCATGGACTACCCAGAATATTGACAACAATAAGCGCCACTATAAAAGCACATTAATTTTCCAGCAAATGCTGGAGCAAAATACCGTTGAGCATGGCGCGTTTTACCAGCGCAAAAGCGCCGATTGCCGAGCGGTGATCCAGCTCAGAACGTACCACCGGCAGATTAGTACGAAACGCCTTCAGCGCCTGGGTATTAATGCAGCTTTCAATAGCAGGGAGCAGCACTTTATCGGCTTCGGTGATCTCACCGGCAATAACAATTTTTTGCGGATTAAATAAGTTGATAGCAATGGCGATGGTTTTGCCCAGATGACGACCGACATACTCAATCACTTCCGACGCCAGGCTATCGCCTTTGTTCGCGGCTTTGCAGATAGTTTTGATGGTGCAGTCGTCCAGTGGCACACGGCTCTGGTAGCCCTGCTTTAACAGATTCAACACCCGTTGTTCAATGGCAGCGTTGGCGGCGATAGTTTCCAGGCAGCCAAAGTTGCCACAGTGGCAGCGTTCACCCAGAGGTTCGACCTGGATATGGCCAATTTCACCGACGTTGCCGTTGCGGCCAATAAAAATGCGCCCGTTAGAGATAATCCCGGCCCCGGTTCCGCGATGGACACGCACTAAAATGGAGTCTTCGCAATCCTGACTTGCACCGAAGTAGTGCTCCGCCAGCGCCAGACTGCGGATATCGTGGCCGACAAAACAGGTCACTTTAAAACGCTCTTCCAGTGCTTCTACAAGCCCCCAGTTTTCCACCTGAATATGCGGCATGTAATGAATTTTGCCGCTGTCCGGGTCAACAAGCCCCGGCAGGATCACGGAAATGGCGATCAGCTCGCGCAGCTTGCGCTGGTAGCTATCAATAAACTGAGCAATGGCATTCAGCAGGGCATGTTCCAGCGTCTGCTGGGTACGTTCCGGCAGCGGGTAATGTTCTTCTGCCAGCACTTTGCTACTGAGATCGAACAGAGTAATGGTGGCGTCGTGACGACCAAGCCGTACACCGATTGCGTGGAAATTGCGGGTTTCGGTGACGATAGAGATAGCGCGGCGGCCCCCGGTGGAGGCCTGCTGATCAACTTCTTTGATCAGCCCGCGTTCGATAAGCTGACGCGTAATTTTGGTTACGCTGGCGGGGGCAAGCTGGCTTTGCTCGGCAATCTGAATCCGCGAGATTGGCCCATACTGGTCAATCAGGCGATAAACCGCCGCGCTGTTAAGCTGTTTTACGAGATCAACATTACCTATCTGAGCTTGTCCGCCTGGTGTCATACTTTCTCTTATTGAGTTACGACCTCGTTACCGTTAACGATGGTCTTGGTGATTTTAAAATCAGGTGTGAATGCGGTCAGGTTGGCTACTTTACCTGCGGCGAGTGTGCCGAGACGTTTCTCAACGCCAATCGCACGCGCCGGATAGAGCGTCGCCATACGCAGCACTTCATCCAGTGCGATACCGCAATGTTCGACCAGATTACGCACGCCTTCAATCATGGTTAAGGATGAACCGCTTAACGTACCGTTCTCATCCACACAAAGTCCATTACGGTAGTATATTGTTTTACCCGCAAAAATGAACTGTTCAATGTTGGCACCTGCTGGCGCGGTGGCGTCAGTAACCAGACACAGTTTGTCGCCTTTCAGACGTTTAGCATTACGAATGTTGGCGTAATCAACATGCAGTCCATCAGCGATAATACCGCAATAAATATCGGCTTCGTCGAGGATCGCGCCTGCCAGACCCGGTTCACGACCGGTAATATACGGCATCGCGTTGTACAGATGGGTGGCAAAGGTAATCCCCGCGCGGAAACCGGCTTTCGCTTCTTTTAACGTCGCGTTGGAGTGACCGGCAGAAACCACAATCCCGGCATTTGCCAGTTTGCTGATGACTTCCGCAGGAACCATTTCCGGTGCCAGGGTCACTTTGGTAATCACGTCGGCGTTCTCACACAGGAAATCGACCAGCGCGGCATCAGGCTTACGCACAAAATTCGGATTATGGGTGCCTTTTTTTACCAGATTCAGCCACGGACCTTCCAGATGCAGACCTAACGCCTGGTTCGGATGTTTTGCCAGGTACTCGCGCATAACGCGCACGCCCTGTTTCATCAGCTCATCGCTGGTGGTGATAAGCGTCGGCAAATAGTTAGTACAGCCTGATTTCTCATTGGCTTTCTGCATGATTTCCAGCGTTTCCACGCTGACCGCTTCAGCAGTATCGTTAAACTGCACGCCGCCGCAGCCGTTTAACTGCACATCGATAAAACCGGGGGAGAGAATGGCCCCGTTCAGTGAACGTTGTTCGATCTCTGGCGGCAGTTCCGCTACCGGACAGACGCTTTTAATCAGGCCATCAGCGATAACAACCGCGTGGTCATCAAGAAATTCGTGGCCGGTAAAGATCCGGCCCTGGGTTAATGCATACATTCTGACCCCCGATTTTAAAAAATATTGCCCTGAGCAAGGTGTCAGGGCAGGGATAACTATTACAGACCTTTGATATTTTCTGCTTCTAATTCATTGAAATATCTTAAAGTCTTAACTTTCAGCTCCATGGTGGAAGGTTCATCGCACACCATGATCGCTTTTGGATGCAGTTGCAGACAGCTGATGGTCCACATGTGGTTCACGCAACCTTCAACGGCGGCCTGCAGTGCCAGTGCTTTCTGGCTACCCAGCACCAGAATCATCACTTCTTCGGCATCCAGCAATGTACCAACACCGACAGTCAGGGCATATTTTGGCACCTGATTGACATCATTATCAAAGAAACGAGAGTTCGCGACGCGAGTATCATGAGTCAGTGTTTTGATACGAGTACGAGAAGCCAGAGAAGACGCCGGTTCGTTAAATGCAATATGGCCGTCGTTACCTACACCGCCCATAAACAGATGAATTTTTCCGTAAGAACGGATTTTTTCTTCATACTGGCGGCACTCGGCGTCGATATCCGGGGCGTTGCCGTTGAGAAGGTTGATGTTTTCTGCTGGAATATCAACGTGATCGAAGAAATTACGGTGCATAAAGCTGTAGTAGCTTTCCGGATGCTCTTTCGGCAGACCGACATATTCGTCCATGTTGAAGGTGACAACGTGCTTAAAGCTGACCTGGCCTGCTTTATGCATTTCGACTAACGCTTTATAGGTGGTCATCGGCGTGCCGCCAGTCGGCAGGCCCAGAACAAACGGACGATCGGCAGTCGGTTTGAACGCATTGATACGATTGACGATATGGCGAGCAGCCCATTTGCCGACCTGTTCAGCGGTAGTCAGGGGGATCAGTCTCATTATTCACCTCAATAAGTAAAATGTAAGCCGTTGGCGGATTAGGCATCTTTAAGCGTAACCTGGATTTGCGCAGACAGGCGTCAATCCGACCTGATTTTTTGAATGATAAAATAAGTTTTCTGGTTTAGCCAGTAAAAGGGAGTGATGATAACGATATTTGGTGACAAAACTCACAAAAGACACGCGTTTAATTTGCGATACGAATTAAATTTTCACACACTCTGTAGCAGATGATCTAACAATCTGATTACAGAACATCGGCAGTACAATTTGCAGCAAAATAAAAATACGGCTTTAAACGAGCCAAATAGGGTTCTCGTAGGGGGAATAAGATGAATATTTTAGGTTTTTTCCAGCGACTCGGTAGGGCGTTACAGCTCCCTATCGCGGTGCTGCCGGTGGCGGCGCTGTTGCTGCGATTCGGTCAGCCAGATTTACTTAACGTTGCGTTTATTGCCCAGGCGGGCGGTGCGATTTTTGATAACCTCGCATTAATCTTCGCCATCGGCGTGGCATCCAGCTGGTCGAAAGACAGCGCAGGTGCGGCGGCACTGGCGGGTGCGGTAGGTTACTTTGTGTTAACCAAAGCGATGGTGACCATCAACCCGGAAATTAACATGGGTGTACTGGCGGGTATCATTACCGGTCTGGTCGGTGGTGCAGCCTATAACCGTTGGTCCGATATTAAACTGCCGGACTTCCTGAGCTTCTTCGGCGGCAAACGCTTTGTGCCGATCGCCACCGGCTTCTTCTGCCTGGTGCTGGCGGCCATTTTTGGTTACGTCTGGCCGCCGGTACAGCACGCTATCCATGCAGGCGGCGAGTGGATCGTTTCTGCGGGCGCGCTGGGTTCCGGTATCTTTGGTTTCATCAACCGTCTGCTGATCCCAACCGGTCTGCATCAGGTACTGAACACCATCGCCTGGTTCCAGATTGGTGAATTCACCAACGCGGCGGGTACGGTTTTCCACGGTGACATCAACCGCTTCTATGCCGGTGACGGCACCGCGGGGATGTTCATGTCCGGCTTCTTCCCGATCATGATGTTCGGTCTGCCGGGTGCGGCGCTGGCGATGTACTTTGCAGCACCGAAAGAGCGTCGTCCGATGGTTGGCGGTATGCTGCTTTCTGTTGCTGTTACTGCGTTCCTGACCGGTGTGACTGAGCCGCTGGAATTCCTGTTCATGTTCCTTGCGCCGCTGCTGTACCTCCTGCACGCACTGCTGACCGGTATCAGCCTGTTTGTGGCAACGCTGCTGGGTATCCACGCGGGCTTCTCCTTCTCTGCGGGGGCTATCGACTACGCGTTGATGTATAACCTGCCGGCCGCCAGCCAGAACGTCTGGATGCTGCTGGTTATGGGTGTTGTCTTCTTCGCTATCTACTTCGTGGTGTTCAGTTTGGTTATCCGCATGTTCAACCTGAAAACGCCGGGTCGTGAAGATAAAGAAGATGAGATCGTTACTGAAGAAGCCAACAGCAACACTGAAGAAGGCCTCAATCAACTGGCGACCAACTATATTGCTGCGGTTGGCGGCACTGACAACCTGAAAGCAATTGACGCCTGTATTACTCGTCTGCGCCTGACCGTGGTTGACTCGGCTCGCGTCAACGATGCGATGTGTAAACGGCTGGGTGCTTCTGGGGTAGTGAAACTGAACAAACAGACTATTCAGGTGATTGTTGGCGCGAAAGCGGAATCCATTGGCGATGCAATGAAGAAAGTTGTTGCCCGTGGTCCGGTAGCCGCTGCGTCAGCTGAAACTGCGCCTGCAACTGCCGCGCCTGTAGCAAAACCGCAGGCTATACCAAACGCGGTGTCTGTCGCGGAGCTGGTATCGCCGATTACCGGTGATGTTGTGGCACTGGATCAGGTTCCTGACGAAGCATTCGCCAGCAAAGCGGTGGGTGACGGTGTGGCGGTGAAACCGACAGATAAAATCGTCGTATCACCAGCCGCAGGGACAATCGTGAAAATCTTCAACACCAACCACGCGTTCTGCCTGGAAACCGAAAAAGGCGCGGAGATCGTCGTCCATATGGGTATCGACACCGTAGCGCTGGAAGGTAAAGGCTTTAAACGTCTGGTGGAAGAGGGCGCGCAAGTAAGCGCAGGGCAACCGATTCTGGAAATGGATCTGGATTATCTGAACGAAAACGCCCGCTCGATGATTAGCCCGGTGGTTTGCAGCAATATCGACGATTTCAGCGGCTTGATCATTAAAGCTCAGGGCCATGTCGTGGCGGGTCAAACACCGCTGTATGAAATCAAAAAGTAATCTGCTTTATACCTGATGCGACACGGCAGCGTCGCATCCAACAATGACAAGCGGTGGAGATCTTCTCTGCCGCTTTTTTTTTCATCAATCATCCCCATAATCTCAGTGAGATTTTCGATTTTCACTAACTAACAGTTGTCAGCCTGTCCCGCTTATAAGATCATACGCCGTTATACGTTGTTTACGCTTTGAGGAATCCACGATGAGTGAGGCAGAAGCCCGCCCGACTAACTTTATTCGTCAGATCATCGATGAAGATCTGGCCAGTGGTAAGCACACCACAGTACACACCCGTTTCCCGCCGGAGCCGAATGGCTATCTGCATATTGGCCATGCGAAATCTATCTGCCTGAACTTCGGGATCGCCCAGGACTATAAAGGCCAGTGCAACCTGCGTTTCGACGACACTAACCCGGTAAAAGAAGATATCGAGTATGTTGAGTCGATCAAAAACGACGTAGAGTGGTTAGGTTTTCACTGGTCTGGTAACGTCCGTTACTCCTCCGATTATTTTGATCAGCTCCACGCCTATGCGATCGAACTGATCAATAAAGGCCTGGCGTACGTTGATGAACTGACACCGGAACAGATCCGCGAATACCGCGGCACCCTGACGCAGCCGGGTAAAAACAGCCCGTACCGCGACCGCAGCGTTGAAGAGAACCTGGCGCTGTTCGAAAAAATGCGTACCGGTGGTTTTGAAGAAGGTAAAGCCTGCCTGCGTGCGAAAATCGACATGGCGTCGCCATTTATCGTAATGCGCGATCCGGTGCTGTACCGCATTAAATTTGCTGAACACCACCAGACTGGCAACAAGTGGTGCATCTACCCGATGTACGACTTCACCCATTGCATCAGCGATGCGCTGGAAGGTATTACGCACTCTCTGTGTACGCTTGAGTTCCAGGACAACCGTCGCCTGTACGACTGGGTGCTGGACAACATCACCATTCCTGTTCACCCGCGCCAGTACGAATTCTCGCGCCTGAATCTGGAATACACTGTGATGTCCAAGCGTAAGCTGAACCTGCTGGTGACCGACAAGCACGTTGAAGGCTGGGATGACCCGCGTATGCCGACCATTTCCGGTCTGCGTCGTCGTGGTTACACTGCGGCTTCTATTCGTGAGTTCTGCAAACGCATCGGCGTGACCAAGCAGGACAACACCATTGAAATGGCGTCGCTGGAATCCTGCATCCGTGAAGATCTCAACGAAAACGCCCCGCGCGCAATGGCGGTTATCGATCCGGTGAAACTGGTTATCGAAAACTACCAGGGCGAAGGCGAAATGGTTACCATGCCGAACCATCCGAACAAACCGGAAATGGGGAGCCGTCAGGTGCCGTTTAGCGGTGAGATTTGGATCGACCGCGCCGATTTCCGCGAAGAAGCTAACAAGCAGTACAAGCGTCTGGTGCTGGGTAAAGAAGTGCGTCTGCGTAATGCTTACGTCATTAAGGCAGAACGCGTGGAGAAAGATGCCGAAGGCAATATCACCACCATCTTCTGTACTTATGACGCCGACACCTTAAGCAAAGATCCGGCAGATGGTCGTAAAGTGAAAGGTGTTATCCACTGGGTGAGCGCGGCACATGCGCTGCCGGTTGAAATCCGCCTGTACGATCGTCTGTTCAGCGTGCCTAACCCAGGTGCTGCGGATGATTTCCTGTCGGTGATTAACCCGGAATCGCTGGTGATCAAACAGGGCTTTGCTGAACCGTCTCTGAAAGACGCGGTAGCGGGTAAAGCATTCCAGTTTGAGCGTGAAGGTTATTTCTGCCTCGACAGCCGCCATTCTACGGCGGAAAAACCGGTATTTAACCGCACCGTTGGGCTGCGTGATACCTGGGCGAAAGTAGGCGAGTAATTTTAAGTTCTACCAGGCCGGGTGAGGCGTTTACGCCGCATCCGGCATGAAACATGCAAACAATTCAAAATGCCGCGCTCTGCGGCGTTTTTTTCTGCTTTTCTTCGCGAATTAATTCCGCTTCGCAATTTATCCATAAAATAAATTTAAAATCACAAAACATAATTAAATAAAATGTAACCGCTTTCATCTTGCTAGAATTTCACGTTTTTATTCTTCTGCAAGCCTTTCAACTGCAAACTTAAGCCTTGTAACAAAAATCATCAAAATATGTGCGGTTGCTCATGTTCTTACATTCTGGTTACAGAAAGAGATTGATAATTCGCGTCGCGAAAAATAGTCTGTTCCTGTAGTCAGCGAGACTTTTCTCAACGCTACTTTTTTAATTTTTATTTTTTTCGCTGTTCACCTTTGGTGCAGCAATTTATACGTCAAAGAGGATTAACCCATGCGTACGTTTAGTGGCAAACGTAGTACGCTGGCGCTGGCTATCGCCGGTGTTACAGCAATGTCGGGCTTTATGGCAATGCCGGAGGCTCGCGCCGAAGGATTCATCGACGATTCAACCTTAACCGGCGGTATCTATTACTGGCAGCGTGAACGCGACCGTAAAGATGTTACCGACGGCGACAAATACAAAACCAACCTTTCTCACTCCACCTGGAACGCCAACCTCGATTTTCAGTCCGGTTATGCTGCTGATATGTTCGGCCTTGATATTGCCGCGTTTACGGCGATTGAAATGGCGGAAAACGGTGACAGCTCTCACCCGAACGAAATCGCGTTTTCAAAAAGTAATAAAGCCTATGACGAAGACTGGTCCGGCGATAAAAGCGGTATAAGCCTGTATAAAGCAGCGGCCAAATTTAAATACGGTCCGGTTTGGGCGAGGGCAGGTTACATTCAGCCAACTGGTCAAACGCTGTTAGCGCCGCACTGGAGCTTTATGCCGGGTACTTATCAGGGGGCGGAAGCCGGGGCGAATTTTGATTACGGCGATGCTGGTGCGTTGAGTTTCTCCTACATGTGGACCAACGAATACAAAGCACCGTGGCATCTGGAAATGGATGAGTTTTATCAGAACGATAAAACCACCAAAGTTGATTATCTGCACTCCATCGGTGCGAAATACGACTTCAAAAATAACTTCGTACTGGAAGCAGCATTTGGTCAGGCGGAAGGGTATATCGATCAATACTTTGCCAAAGCCAGCTACAAATTTGATATCGCCGGTAGCCCGTTAACCACCAGCTACCAGTTCTACGGTACGCGCGATAAAGTTGACGATCGCAGCGTCAACGACCTTTACGACGGCACTGCCTGGCTGCAAGCATTGACCTTTGGTTACCGGGCGGCTGATGTAGTGGATTTGCGTCTGGAAGGCACCTGGGTTAAAGCCGACGGTCAGCAGGGATACTTCCTGCAACGTATGACTCCAACCTACGCTTCCTCCAACGGTCGCCTGGATATCTGGTGGGATAACCGTTCTGACTTCAACGCCAACGGCGAAAAAGCGGTCTTCTTCGGTGCGATGTATGACTTGAAAAACTGGAATCTTCCAGGCTTCGCCATCGGCGCTTCCTACGTTTACGCATGGGATGCTAAACCTGCGACCTGGCAGAGCAATCCGGATGCGTACTACGACAAAAACCGGACTATTGAAGAGTCTGCCTACAGCCTGGATGCGGTCTACACCATTCAGGACGGTCGCGCCAAAGGCACGATGTTCAAACTGCACTTCACCGAATACGACAACCACTCCGACATCCCAAGCTGGGGCGGTGGTTACGGCAACATTTTCCAGGATGAGCGTGACGTGAAATTTATGGTAATCGCACCATTCACCATCTTCTGATGCCCGACGCGGCAGGTTTTGTGCCTGCCGCACGTTTGAGGAATTTGCTATGAAAAAACTGATTCTCATCGCCATAATGGCATCGGGGCTGGTAGCTTGTGCGCAATCAACCGCGCCACAGGAAGACAGTCGTCTGAAAGAGGCATACAGCGCCTGTATCAACACCGCACAAGGTTCGCCAGAAAAAATTGAAGCCTGCCAGAGCGTGTTAAACGTGCTGAAGAAAGAGAAACAACATCAGCAGTTTGCCGACCAGGAAAGTGTACGCGTACTGGATTATCAGCAGTGTCTGCGCGCAACGCAAACCGGTAATGATCAGGCGGTGAAAGCCGATTGTGATAAGGTCTGGCAGGAAATTCGCAGTAATAACAAATAAGTGAGAGCTGTAACTCTCGCTTTTCTTATTTCCCGTGTATAAAAAAGCCAACCCGCAGGTTGGCTTTTCTCGTTCCGGCTGGCTTATTTGCCTTCGTGCGCGTGCTCATCTTCGCGGCAATCGCCTTCGGCACAGTGACCGTAAAGATAGAGACTGTGGTTAGTCAGGCGAATGCCATGTTTTGCGGCAATTTCACGCTGACGCGCTTCGATGGAATCATCACTAAATTCGATAACCTTGCCGCAGTCGAGGCAGATCAGGTGATCGTGGTGATGTTGCTGTGTCAGTTCAAATACGGATTTACCGCCTTCAAAATTGTGGCGGGTGACGATACCAGCGTCGTCAAACTGGTTCAGTACGCGATATACCGTAGCCAGACCAATTTCTTCACCCATATCGATCAGACGTTTGTATAAATCTTCCGCACTGACGTGATGGTTGTCCGGCTCCTGAAGAACTTCCAGGATTTTTAAACGAGGAAGCGTTACTTTCAGGCCAGCTTTCTTTAGGGCGGTATTGTTATCAGTCATGCGGAATCTGTCCTGTTACTAAGCGGTTCACTTCATTACGAGAAGTGACAGAATTTGCTCTTGAGATAATGCGTATCATTATAGAATTGCCACGCCTAAATGAAAACCACAAGTCCCTGGCAAATATTGTTAATAAAAACGTGGCACTGCTTACATTTACAACGGCAAGGCCACTTGAACACCGGGACATTGTACAGGTACAACAGCAAAAGTTACAAATTTGTAGCAATTATTTTGATTGGCATTATCTATTAATACGGCGTAGACATGAGTCTACGCCGCATCACATCAGGCATTGAGAATTTCGTCGAGATGCAACTCTTCAGAAATCTGTTTAACCCATTTTTCTACACGTTCAGCGGTCAGTTCCGGCTGACGGTCTTCGTCGATAGCCAGACCGACAAAGTGGTCGTCATCAGCCAGACCTTTTGATGCTTCGAAATGATAGCCCGCAGTTGGCCAGTGACCAACGATCGTTGCACCGCGCGGTTCAATGATGTCGCGGATGGTGCCCAATGCGTCGCAGAAATATTCGGCGTAATCTTCCTGGTCACCACAACCAAACAGCGCAACCAGTTTGCCATTGAAATCAATCTCTTCGAGAGTCGGGAAGAAGTCATCCCAGTCACACTGCGCTTCGCCGTAATACCAGGTTGGGATGCCCAGCAGCAGAATGTCATAAGCTTCCAGATCTTCTTTGCTGCTTTTTGCAATGTCATGGACATCGGCAACGTCTTTACCAAGCTGTTTTTGAATCATTTTTGCGATATTTTCGGTATTACCGGTGTCGCTGCCGAAAAAGATGCCAGTGATAGCCATGAGTGAAATAACCTCTTGAAACTTATTGAAATGGGGGTGGAAAATTGCCCACGGATAAAGGCAATCATAGCAGAACAGGCAGTCTTGCGGAATCAGCAAACGAGCAGGACTGCACACTGTGCTACATGAAAGTGGAAATTTAAACGATGCCCTGACTACGCAGCGCCGCCAGTTGCTGCATTAACATCTCTTCGATCAGTTCGCTACGGCTCATATTGCGCGACTCCGCCAGCTCGTTCAGCGCCTCGACAGCTTCCGCGTTCAGCTTCAGTTCGACACGCTTAAGGCCACGTACTTTGTCGCGTTTTAGCTGGTTG
Source organism: Escherichia sp. WS3227_2 (assembly GCF_046486495.1). Taxonomy (NCBI): domain Bacteria; kingdom Pseudomonadati; phylum Pseudomonadota; class Gammaproteobacteria; order Enterobacterales; family Enterobacteriaceae; genus Escherichia; species Escherichia sp. WS3227_2. The sequence goes on along the minus strand of NZ_JBJQLG010000014.1, from coordinate 12,781 downwards.
CGTTTATTAATACGCAGCTGTTCATCGCGCGAAAGCGGATTAGTTTTCGGTCGTCCCGGTCGACGCTCGTGCGCGAACAGATCTAATGTCGTACGGTCCGTTTGTTCTTTGGCCATGATCTTGGTGACTTCGGGGGAAACAATCAGCCAGGCCTCTGCCCGGATGGATAGCGCGCCATAATACATCAGCGCGATGAGTCACGCCAACGCCCACGCGCGGAAAGCGACGCGGACGCTGGGTTTTTAATCAGTTGCGTTAATCATTGAGATAGCGACGGATAGCGCGTAATACCGCATCCGGTTTTTCAGCATGGACCCAGTGACCCGCGCCTGCAATCACATGCGCCCGTGCCTGTGGAAATTGTGCCAGTAAATCATCACGGTACTGCTCGCTAACATACGGAGAATTGCCGCCAGGGATAAACAGGGCAGGGTGATTCCATGCCGGGATTTTCTCCCAACCCACAATATGCGGATACTGATCCCACAATACCGGCACGTTAAAGCGCCACTCCCCGTCAACAAAAGATTTCAACAGAAACTGAATCACCCCTTCTTCATTAAGATGCTGGCGCATTATTGCTGCTGCTTGCTGGCGAGTTTGTGCGTCCGATTCACTGACTGCGTTGATGGCCGCGAAAATCTCATCATGACGGCGTACGTGATAGTCGACCGGCGCGATGTCAATCGCCACCAGTTTATCGATGCGATCGGGGGCCAGTGCAGTAAGTGCCATTACCGCTTTACCGCCCATGGAGTGACCGATAAATGTTGCTTTATCGATCTGCAGTGCATCCAGGGTATCAACAAGATCCTGCGCCATCGACGGGTAATTCATCACCGGATCTCTCGGTGAAAGACCGTGGTTACGCATATCAACCTGGATGATATTGTGATCGTTTACCAGATCGCGAGCCAGTACGCCAAGGTTGTCGAGGCTGCCAAACAGACCGTGGACAAGAACGATGGGAGAATTATTGTGCTGGTTTTGTGCAGTTTGCGCGCGGATATTCAATTTCATGGCAAAGTTCTTTTTTTCGCGTTGTCGGGTTAGGGTATTATGTTGACCATTGTGCCACAGGGCTGCAACAAATAAGGTTTATTCCGAGTTTTTCTGCAAGCCAGGCTTGACGCTATCCGCTGCCGGGATTTATTCATATACTCCTGGCGACTTGTATTCAGCTAAGACACTGCACTGGATTAAGATGAAAACGATTGAAGTTGATGATGAACTCTACAGCTATATTGCCAGCCACACTAAGCATATCGGCGAGAGCGCATCCGACATTTTACGGCGTATGTTGAAATTTTCCGCCGCATCACAGCCTGCTGCTCCGGTGACGAAAGAGGTTCGCGTTGCGTCACCTGCTATCGTCGAAGCGAAGCCGGTCAAAACGATTAAAGACAAGGTTCGCGCAATGCGTGAACTTCTGCTTTCGGATGAATACGCAGAGCAAAAGCGAGCGGTCAATCGCTTTATGCTGCTGTTGTCTACACTATATTCTCTTGACGCCCAGGCGTTTGCCGAGGCAACGGAATCGTTGCACGGTCGTACACGCGTTTACTTTGCGGCAGATGAACAAACGCTGCTGAAAAATGGTAATCAGACCAAGCCGAAACATGTGCCTGGCACGCCGTATTGGGTGATCACCAACACCAACACCGGCCGTAAATGCAGCATGATCGAACACATCATGCAGTCGATGCAATTCCCGGCGGAATTGATTGAGAAGGTTTGCGGAACTATCTAAAACGTTGCAGACAAAGGACAAAGCAATGGCAATCCACAATCGTGCAGGCCAACCTGCACAACAGAGTGATTTGATTAACGTCGCCCAACTGACGGCGCAATATTATGTACTGAAACCAGAAGCAGGGAATGCGGAGCACGCGGTGAAATTCGGTACTTCCGGTCACCGTGGCAGTGCAGCGCGCCACAGCTTTAACGAGCCGCACATTCTGGCGATCGCTCAGGCAATTGCTGAAGAACGTGCGAAAAACGGCATCACTGGCCCTTGCTATGTGGGTAAAGATACTCACGCCCTGTCCGAGCCTGCGTTCATTTCCGTTCTGGAAGTGCTGGCAGCGAACGGCGTTGATGTTATTGTGCAGGAAAACAATGGCTTCACTCCAACGCCTGCCGTTTCCAATGCCATCCTGGTTCACAATAAAAAAGGTGGCCCGCTGGCAGACGGTATCGTGATTACACCGTCCCATAACCCGCCGGAAGATGGTGGTATCAAGTACAACCCGCCAAATGGTGGCCCGGCTGATACCAACGTCACCAAAGTGGTGGAAGACAGGGCCAACGCACTGATGGCCGATGGCCTGAAAGGTGTGAAGCGTATCTCCCTCGACGAAGCGATGGCATCCGGTCATGTGAAAGAGCAGGATCTGGTGCAGCCGTTCGTGGAAGGGCTGGCCGATATCGTTGATATGGCGGCGATTCAGAAAGCGGGCCTGACGCTTGGCGTTGATCCGCTGGGCGGTTCCGGTATCGAATACTGGAAGCGCATTGGCGAGTATTACAATCTCAACCTGACCATCGTTAACGATCAGGTCGATCAAACCTTCCGCTTTATGCACCTAGATAAAGACGGTGCGATCCGTATGGACTGCTCCTCCGAGTGTGCGATGGCGGGTCTGCTGGCACTGCGTGATAAGTTCGATCTGGCGTTTGCTAACGACCCGGATTATGACCGTCACGGTATCGTCACTCCGGCAGGTTTGATGAATCCGAACCACTACCTGGCGGTGGCGATCAACTACCTGTTCCAGCACCGTCCGCAGTGGGGCAAAGATGTTGCTGTCGGTAAAACGCTGGTTTCATCTGCGATGATCGACCGTGTGGTCAATGATTTGGGCCGTAAGCTGGTAGAAGTCCCGGTAGGTTTCAAATGGTTTGTTGATGGTTTGTTTGATGGCAGCTTCGGCTTTGGCGGCGAAGAGAGTGCAGGCGCTTCCTTCCTGCGTTTCGACGGCACGCCGTGGTCCACCGATAAAGACGGCATCATTATGTGTCTGCTGGCGGCGGAAATCACCGCTGTCACCGGTAAGAATCCGCAGGAACACTACAACGAACTGGCAAAACGCTTTGGTGCGCCGAGCTACAACCGTTTGCAGGCAGCCGCGACTTCCGCACAAAAAGCGGCGCTGTCTAAGCTGTCTCCGGAAATGGTGAGCGCCAGCACCCTGGCAGGCGACCCGATCACCGCGCGCCTGACGGCGGCACCGGGCAACGGTGCTTCTATCGGCGGTCTGAAAGTGATGACTGACAACGGCTGGTTCGCCGCGCGTCCGTCAGGCACGGAAGACGCGTACAAGATTTATTGCGAAAGCTTCCTCGGTGAAGAGCATCGCAAGCAGATCGAGAAAGAAGCGGTTGAGATTGTTAGCGAAGTTCTGAAAAACGCGTAAACACATTAAATAAGAAAAAGGGCGGTCGGAAGATCGCCCTTTTTTACTTATGACTGCCTGATGCGCTACGCTTATCAGGCCTGGGAAGATGGTGCAATATATTGAATTTGCGCTATTTTGTAGGCCGGATAAGGCGTTCACGCTGCATCCGGCATGAACAACGAGCACTTTGCCAACAAACTGAATAGCTCAAGGGAATTCAAAATGAAGACCAAAAGGAGTCTGGTCGTCAGAGTGGCATTAATTACCGCCACACTACTGCTGACAGCATGCGCCCAACCTGAACAATCATCATTAGCTGGTGACTGGTTACTGACCCCTAAAGATAAAACCAGAGGATTAACGGGTAGCATTGCGGTAAATATTGCGCCTTCCCGGTGTAAGACAAATTGCCGTGGCGATAACTTACCTGATAATACCCGCCGCTGGCAGTTGTCAGGCGGGAACGAAAAAGAACTTACTTATCTTCACGATATGTCACCACAAGAAAAGAGCAGTTTAAATCGTGGCTGGCAGTGCTACACCTCATTTTTTATGCGGGTTTGCCAGGGCAAGCCTGGCACTCGACCGATTGTTAATGAGGATTATGTCAGCGAAAGCGGATTTTTTGGCTCGATGATGCATGTCGGGATTATCGAGTTGCGACGCTGCCAGTCAGAAAAATGCCAGCAAGAGTTGAAACAGATAAATACGCATTAAACATATCGCGATGAGTGCCATGCCTGATGCGACGCTGACGCGTCTTATCATGCCTACGGGACGATGTGTAGGTCGGATAAGGCGTTCACGCCGCATCCGGCAATTCAGACCCTAAAGCATAAACCGATACCCAATACCGGTTTCAGTAATGAAGTGGCGGGGGCGGGCGGGATCTTGCTCCAGTTTTTGTCGCAGATGCCCCATATAAATACGCAAATAATGACTGTGTTCGACCGCGTTTGGCCCCCACACCTGGTTAAGTAGCTGGCGCTGGGTGAGCACTTTTCCCGCATTATTAAGCAACACCGCCAGCAGGCGGAACTCAATCGGGGTGAGATGCACCTCTTCCTCACCGCGATGGATCACTCGAGCCGCTAAATCGACGGTAACATTGGAAAATTTCACCAGCGGATCGGGCGTGGTGGTGGCAGAGTGGCGGCGTAATGCGACGCGCAGACGGGCCTGCAATTCGCCAATGCCAAACGGCTTACTCAGATAATCATCCGCTCCGGCATCCAGCGCGGCGATTTTGTCGCTCTCTTCGCTACGTGCGGAAAGCACAATCACCGGCACTGCGCTCCACTGGCGCAGGTCGCGGATAAACTCAATCCCATCACCATCGGGCAGGCCGAGATCGAGAATAATCAAATCTGGCTTACGGGTAGCCGCTTCCAGCAAGCCGCGTTGCAGCGTTTCGGCCTCAAAGACGCGCATCCTATCGCCCTCCAGCGCCGTGCGCAGAAAGCGACGAATAGCCTGTTCATCTTCAACAATCAGAACGTTTGTCACATATCCTCATGAAATTCTTCAAGTTCAGGGGCAGTTTGCTGGGGAAGTGTAACACGAAAACAGGCACCACCTTCCGGTCGGTTGAACGCGGTAATGGTGCCGCCGTGTACATCCACAATCGCCCGACAAATTGCCAGCCCAAGCCCTACACCCGGTACCGCCGACTCTTTATTCCCGCGAGCAAACTTATCAAATATCGTCTGCTCCTGGCCTGGCGGAAGACCGGGGCCATTATCCCAGACATCCAGTTGTAGATTTTCGCCCTCAACGTGGGCATCGATACCAATTTCGGCCTGCGCACCCGCGTATTTCACCGCGTTCTCCAGCAGATTAATCAGCACCCGTTCAAAGAGTGGCCCGTCAACGTGGATTAAGGTCAGCGGTTCTGGCAGAGAAAGATTGATGGGCGACGATAAACCCGGTTCCAGCATTTGCAGCGCGCTGCCGACCACTTCTTCCAGCGTTAACCACTCTTTCTTCAAATTAAAGCCGCCGGACTGAATTCGCGCCATATCCAGTAGATTATTCACCAGTCGGGTCGTGTTCAGCACATGCTGACGAATCTCGCTGGCCTGGCGGGCGTGGGGCGATCCTTCGCTCGCCAGATCGAGCGTTAAGATTTCTGCCTGACCGAACAGCACCGTAAGCGGCGTGCGTAAATCATGCGAAAGCGCCGCCAGCAGGGCGTTGCGGATCTGTTCTCGTTCGCTTGCCATCCGCGCCTGTTCTTCGCTGGCGGTCAGTGTCAGCCGCTCAAGGGCATTGGCGACTAACAGCGTAAACGTCTCCAGCAGGCGTTGCTGTTCCGGGATCATCAACTGGCGCAGATTCCCCGGTTCCACCACCACCAGCCCGTAGGTTTTCTCGCCGCTTTTTAGCGGCAAAATCTGGTACGGTACACCGGGTAACGTGTCGGTGCCCGCGCCCGCAGGCAGGCCTTTATCAAAACTCCACTGCGCGATGGCATCGTCCCACGGCGTCATTCCTTGCGGATGTGTTAACGGCTGCAATTTACCGTTGTCATCGGGCAACAACACCTGACTGCGGGCATGAAACGTGGAGGCAATAAATTGTTCGCTGGTGGCGGCGATGTCCTGCGGACTGCGGCCCACCGCCAGAGCTTTCGACATTTCATATAAGTGCCGTGTGCGTTGCTCGCGGTAACGGGCTACCCGCGCCTGATAACGAACGCCAGCAGTAAGGTTCCCGATCACCAGCCCGACGGTTAACATCACCGCGAAGGTCAGCAGATATTGCACATCAGAGACGGCGAGCGTGCCGCGTGGGGCGATAAAAAAGAGATCGAAACTCACCACATTAATGACGGTAGCAACCACCGAAGGCCAGCGTCCATAAAATAGCGCCACCACCACCACGCCAAGTAGATACAGCATCACCAGGTTGGCGGCATCAAACGCCATCAGCCACTGCATGGCAATTAAGGTGATAACGGCGCATAACGCGGCGGCAACCACGCATCCCTGAATCTGTACCCGCCACTTGTCTTTAAAAGAGCGGCTATCCGGCGCGTTGTTTATCGTGCGGGCGGGTGGTTCATCAAGCGCGACCAGCACCTGATCGAGATCGGGGGCGATGCGCGCCAGTCGGTCAGCAAACGTTTCCCGACGCCACCAGCGGCGCGAGGCCGGGCGACCGAGAATAATCTTGCCAAGATTATGTTCACGGGCATAACGCACTACCGCTTTCTCTTCCGCTGGATCAGAAAGTGTTGCCGTCTCTGCGCCCAGCTCCTGCGCCAGACGTAAGGCGCTGAGAATTGCCCGACGTTTTTTCTCCGGTAAGCGATGCAGGGCAGGGGTTTCAACATACACCGCGTGCCAGACGCTACCCAGCCGTGACGCCAGCCGCGCCGCCGCGCGGACCAGTTTTTCGCTGCCGGTGTTATGCCCGATGCATAAAAGGATCGCGTCGCGCGTGTGCCAGACTTTCTCTTCGCCAGGATGCCCCCGCCAGGCGCGCATTTGCTCATCTACGCGATCGGCAGTACGGCGCAGTGCCAGTTCGCGCAGGGCGATCAGATTGCCTTTGCGAAAAAAATGTTCAATGGCGCGTTCCGCCTGCCCGGCAATATAGACTTTACCTTCTTTCAGCCGTTGACGCAGATCGTCCGGGGGCAAGTCCACCAGCACCACGTCGTCGGCGGCATCGAAAAAAGGATCGGGCACGGTTTCCCGTACCTGAATTCCGGTGACGCCGCTGACCACATCATTCAGACTTTCCAGATGCTGAACGTTGACGGTTGTGAAAACATCAATGCCAGCTTCCAGCAGCTCTTCGATGTCCTGCCAGCGTTTAGGATGACGAGAACCTGGCGCATTACTGTGCGCCAGTTCGTCCATTAAGATCAGTGCCGGACGGCGGGCGAGGGCGGCATCGAGATCAAACTCGCTGATGTGCCGCCCACGGTACGCCTGGCGTTTTAACGGCAGAACAGCCAGCCCTTCCAGCATTGCGGCGGTATCTTTCCGCCCGTGGGTTTCTACCACGCCAACCACAATATCCAGCCCTTGCGCCCGCAGTCGCTGGGCTTCTGCCAGCATCGCCCAGGTCTTCCCGACGCCTGCGCAGGCACCGAAGAAAACTTTCAGCTTCCCCCGATGCGGCGCGGCAGTTTGTTCCAGCAGACGATCGGGGTCGGGACGTAAGGGTTCGTTATTCATCAAGCTTATCCAGCGCCAGATTGAGTTCGACAATGTTGACGACCGGCTGGCCGATATATTTCACCAGCGGTTGTTGGCTGTATTTTGCGATCAGTTGCGTGAGCTGTTCAACGCTGAGATTACGCGCTTTCGCCACGCGTGGGATCTGCCAGGCTGCCGCTTGCGGGGTGATGTTATTGTCCAGCCCGCTTGCCGATGCCGTCACCAGTTCAACCGGAACGTTCGCGCTGGCATCAGGGTTAGCGGCCCGTAATGCAGCAACGCGTGCGGCTATTAGTTTATCCAGCTCAGGGTTACTGACCGCCAGATTGCTCCCGCCAGAAGCCTGTGGATTATAGGGCATTTCTGCCGTTGCCGACGGGCGACCATGAAAATAGCCGTTGCCGGTAAAATTCTGCCCGATTAATGCCGAACCGCGCACCGTATCACCTTCACGGATCAACGAACCGTTGGCCTGCCAGGGAAACCACCATTGCCCCAGCGCGGTGGTTAGCAGCGGGTAAACGCCGCCAGTAATCAATAACAGAAAGATAAATGTCGATAATGCCGGACGTAATCCACGCATGGTAAACCTCACACCAGACCGCAAACGGTCAGCAGTAAATCAATGACTTTGATACCAATAAACGGCACCAGCAGCCCACCCAGACCGTAAATCCATAAGTTACGGCGCAACATGGCAGAAGCGGTAAGCGGTTTATAACTCACGCCTTTTAACGCCAGGGGAATCAAAAAGACGATAATCAAGGCGTTGAAAATGACCGCACTGAGGATTGCGGAGTCGGGCGAATGCAGGCGCATGATGTTCAGCGCATTTAACTGTGGATATGTTGCCGCGAACGCCGCCGGAATAATGGCGAAGTATTTCGCCACATCGTTGGCAATGCTGAAGGTGGTCAGCGAGCCACGGGTCATCAGCATCTGTTTGCCAATGTGCACCACCTCGATCAACTTGGTCGGGTTAGAGTCGAGATCCACCATATTGCCCGCTTCTTTCGCCGCCTGAGTACCGGAGTTCATCGCTACCGCGACATCTGCCTGCGCCAGCGCCGGAGCATCATTGGTGCCGTCGCCGGTCATCGCCACCAAACGGCCTTCCGCCTGATACTGACGAATCAATGCCAGCTTGGCCTCCGGTGTCGCTTCGGCGAGAAAATCATCGACGCCCGCTTCCGCAGCAATGGCGGCGGCAGTCAGACGGTTATCGCCGGTAATCATCACCGTTTTAATGCCCATTTTGCGCAGCTGGGCGAAGCGCTCTTTAATACCGCCTTTGACGATATCTTTCAGCGCAATAACGCCCAGCACACGGGAACCTTCCACCACCACCAGCGGCGTGGCCCCCTGACGCGCAACCTGATCGACTTTTTGATCAACATCGGCTGGGAAGTGACCACCATTAGCCTCAACATGGCGGCGAATGGCATCGACAGAACCTTTACGGATCATGCGGTTGTCGATGTTGATCCCGCTCATCCGGCTTTGCGCAGTAAACGGTACAAAGGTGGCATGGAGCGACTGCACATCGCGCTCGCGCAGGTTAAAACGCTGCTTGGCGAGGATCACAATACTGCGGCCTTCCGGCGTTTCATCAGCCAGCGAAGCCAGTTGTGCGGCGTCAGCCAGCATTTTTTCATCCACGCCCTGCGCGGGGATAAACTCCGACGCCTGACGGTTACCGAGTGTGATGGTGCCGGTTTTATCCAGTAGCAGAACGTCAACGTCACCTGCCGCTTCAACTGCACGTCCGCTGGTGGCAATCACATTCGCGCCCAGCATCCGACTCATCCCGGCGACGCCGATCGCTGACAACAGGCCGCCAATAGTGGTTGGGATCAGACAGACCAGCAGCGCCACCAGTACCGTTACACTGACTGCATTACCGCCCCACGCGGAAAACGGCCACAGCGTGGCGGTTGCCAGTAAAAAGACGATAGTCAGGGCAATCAGCAGGATGGTCAGGGCAATCTCGTTCGGCGTTTTACGTCGCTGCGCACCTTCCACCATCGCGATCATCCGATCCAGAAATGTCTCGCCGGGGTTAACGCTGCACTCAATCACCAGCCAGTCAGAAAGAATACGCGTGCCGCCAGTGACGGAGGCAAAATCGCCGCCGGATTCACGGATCACCGGTGCCGATTCCCCGGTGATGGCGCTTTCATCGACCGATGCACCCCCTTCAATGACTTCACCATCGCAGGGGATAATATCGCCAGCTTCTACCAGTACGATATCGCCTTTACGCAGTTGATCGGCGGGAACTTTGTCCGCCGCAGCGCCATATTTCGGCTCACGCAGCTTGCGGGCAAAGGCAGTTTTTTTCACCCCTTTCAGACTGTTGGCCTGCGCTTTACTGCGGCCTTCTGCCAGCGCCTCGGCGAAATTAGCGAACAGTACGGTGACCCACAGCCAGCCGCTGATTGCCGCGCTAAACAGCACATTGCCAGGCATCGCACCGCTTGCCATTGCGATGCTAATAAAGGTGGTCAGCAGACTGCCGATCCAGACGATAAACATCACCGGATTGCGCCATTGCGCCTGCGGGTTTAATTTTTTCACCGCTTCTTTCAGCGCCTGAACGACAAGTGTTGGTTCGAATAGCGCCAGTTGTTTACGACTCATATTCAGTGCTCACTCAATATCATCAGGAGAGATATTCCGCCACCGGACCAAGCGCCAGGGCAGGGATAAAGGTCAGTGCGCCAACCAGCAATACGGTGCCGATTAACAGGCCAACAAACAGCGGGCCGTGCGTTGGCAGCGTGCCGGAGCTGGCGGGTTGGCTCTTTTTACTCACCAGCGAACCGGCAATTGCCATCACCGGGATAATCACCCCGAAGCGACCGACAAACATGCAGAACGCCAGTAAACAGTTCCAGAACGGGGAGTTGGCGCTTAATCCGGCAAAGGCGCTGCCGTTGTTGTTAGCGGCGGATGACACGGCGTACAGCACTTCGCTAAAACCATGCGGGCCAGGGTTGAGCATGGCGCTACGTCCGGCGTCGGTCATCATCGCCAACGCCGCGCCCATCAGCACCAGTGTTGGAGTAACCAGAATCGCCAGTGCAGTCAGTTTCATCTCACGTACGTCGATTTTTTTACCCAGATATTCCGGTGTACGACCAATCATCAGCCCGGCAATAAACACCGCCAGCAGGACAAACAGCATCATGCCGTAAAGACCAGAACCGACACCGCCGAATACCACTTCACCAATTTGCATCAGCCACATCGGCACCATGCCACCGAGAGCGGTAAACGAATCATGCATCGCAATCACCGCGCCACAGGAAGCCGCCGTAGTCACGACCGCAAACAGGCTACTGACCAGCACGCCGAAACGGCTCTCTTTACCTTCCATATTGATGCTGCTGTCCGCACCCAGCGCCAGCAGATGCGGATTACCCTGAACTTCTGCCCACATCACCACGCCTACGCAGATGACAAAAATCACTGACATCGCCCACAGCAACATGCGCCCCTGGCGGCGATCGCCTGCCACTTCACCAAAGGCAAAGCACAGCGCTGTTGGGATCAAGAAGATCGCCAGCATCTGCACGAAGTTGGTCAGTGCGGTTGGGTTTTCAAACGGATGCGACGAGTTGGCATTAAAGAAGCCACCGCCGTTAGTACCGAGCATCTTGATCGCTTCCTGAGAAGCCACCGGCCCCATTGGTAACAGCTGTTTCGCTCCTTCAACGGTATTCACCGCCTGATAGGGCAGAAAGTTTTGCAGCGCACCTTGTTGAATAAAAAACAATGCGATCAACAACGCCACAGGGACTAGCACCCATAACGTGATGCGTAGCAGATCGACCCAGGCATTCCCGAGTGTGCTTATGCTCTGGCGGGTAAATGCACGGATGAGGGCAAAAATCACCGCAATCCCGCTGGCGGCAGAAAGAAAGTTTTGCACCGTTAAGCCCGCCATCTGGCTGAAATAGCTCAACGTGGTTTCACCGCTGTAAGATTGCCAGTTGGTATTGGTGACAAAGCTGACGGCAGTATTCAGCGCCAGATCCCACGACAGCCCCGGCAACTGCTGTGGATTAAGCGGCAGATAGTGCTGACCGAGCAACATAAAAAACAGCACCGCCAGCCCCAGCATGTTCAGGCCGAGAATGGCACAGAGATACTGCTTCCAGTTCATCTCACTGTCAGAGACGCCAGGTAAACGAAAAAGTACGCGTTCAACACCCGCTGTACCGGGAAGAGGTATGTCATTAATCAGCCGCGCCAGCCCGCTGCCTAAAGGACGTGCCAGCACCATTAACACCAGTAAAAACGTGGCAATCAGTAAGAACCCTTGCGCAGCCATCAGAACGCCTCCGCATTGATCAGGGCATAAACCAGATAACCCAGTAATAAAAACACCAGCAACACGCCGGCTATCACGCCTGCACTCACAGTGCACCTCCAGTGGCCTAAAAGTGATACCGGAAGGGTAGAATTCTGGCTGCAAAGATTTCGCAAAAATCTTCGGGCGGGATGTAAAAAAAGTATAAAAATGGCAAAAGCCATGATTTAACTGATGGTTAGTATTAATTTAACTTTTGTGTAACTTAATTACACGGTGAATGTAAATAAACCATCAATAAGCAAAAATAAGTGGTCGGATGAGTAGTAAAATTACACAAAAGGCGGTACTATTTTCATCAGATAAACAAATTCATTTTTCCGGTGCCATTCACCGGGTAGATACAAAAGGGGGAGAAAAGTATGGAACTCTACAGAGAATATCCTGCATGGCTTATCTTTTTACGCCGTACTTATGCGGTTGCAGCGGGCGTTCTGGCGCTGCCTTTCATGCTTTTCTGGAAAGACCGCGCCCGCTTTTACAGCTACCTGCACCGCGTCTGGTCGAAAACCAGCGAGAAACCGGTGTGGATGGATCAGGCAGAAAAGGCAACTGGTGATTTTTACTGATTGCTGAGTTCTGAATACATTGAAAACCGCCAGCGGAAACGCTGGCGGTTTTTTTGTATCAGGAAGATGTTCAGAGGAATATTTAGACACCGTTATACCAATCGAAACATATATTCATGAAACATATATAAATATTTTCCTAATTGTTTCTATCTGACGGATATCTCACTTAAGGCTTTCTTATAAATCTGTAGGGTTTCGCCTGTCAGCAGACAAATAACCCGATAAAACAAGGATGAGCAGATGAGCGGAAAACCGGCGGCGCGTCAG